>JASEHK010000001.1 GCA_030018875.1 Endomicrobiia bacterium
CTTATGTTTCATTGAAAATATTCTCCGTTCTTATCCCGCGTAACGATGGTATTTCCAAAAGTTAGAAGCGTACAAAACGACCGCCATAACGATGCTCAAATAACACACGAACAGCAGCGCCGTGTTCCGATAATAGTTACCGTAAACGTAACAGCCCAGAACTTCAAATCCCACAAGAGCGCACACAGGACTCCACAAACTCGGATAAAACTCTTTCTTGCCGAATTCCTCCAGAAAATATTCCTTGAGCAGATAAGATATAAACAAAATGCAGAATGCGGCGGCGGTGAAAGAGCCCGTGACGACAAAAAACGAGAACGCGTTCAAATCATAAGCAAACGTATTTTTCAGATAAACATTGAACTTGTAGACGCTTACGCCGAACAGGCAGAGTATCGGCACGACGGTAAAATAACCGGGCAAAAAAGTTTTTTCGGGCAGTTTTTCCGCTCTCAACTGATGATAAACCAGTATGATAAGTTTGACGACAAAAAGAAACGCTCCGGCGGCGAGCGCAGTCATCGTCATTAAAGCCGCGGCGGACGCGACATTATTTTTCGCCGACAAAGACGCTATGCCCGCTCCGACCAGCGATACCATTCCGAACGCAAAAACATCCAGTAGCCATCCGAAATTCAATTTATCGGTCTCCACGGGTTTTGTAACCCATGACTTAACCGCCCTTGCCTCGGCCAGAAGCAGAAGAATCCATAGAATGGTCCATACGATAAAAGCGGGCAAAAGCGCGGATTGAACCGTTATGCCGAAGAAAAAAACCGCGGGGCCCATAAGGACGTTTATGCTCATTGCAAGCGAAATTATCGGAGAAAAAATACCGATATTCGTAGGATGCGAGTTCATAAAATCGCCGGATTCTTTTTTGTCCGAAATCCACAAAACCATATCTTTCAGATAAAACATCGTTAAAACGACATGCGCCGCCGCGAAAACCGCCATTATGCCGACGAGTATCGTTATGAAATAAGAACCCGACATCCCCGCGCCATAGATGTCGGCGAACCCGACTATTCCTTTTCCGTGCGGAACGGAAAACTGCAAATACACAAAAGGCATAAGAGCGACGCCGGCGGCTGCAAGGGCGGCCTGAAATTTAATCGGCGAGAATTTCATATCGTTTACCCTCGTTATTCCGCCCGTAATGCGCGATGCGGCGCCGGGCGGAAATTTTTCTTTTTGCTTAAAACTGAATCTGAAAAGCGACGGTTATATCGGCATAGTCCCTGTTTACGCGGGGAGCGGTTCCTTCCGTGTCGTAATCTTTCAGCGCATACTCAAACTGCAGTTTTGAATCGTGGCCTTGCAGGTACCAGTTGACGCCGCCGGACATTTTCCTGTAATCCTCGCCGCCGACGACAGCGCCTTCTCTGTCGGATTTTTCATATCGCAACGCGGGCTGGATATTTGACCCGGGCAAAAGATATGCCGCAAGAATATACCAACCCGATGTTTTTCCGACGGGAATATCCCTGTCGTAATTAAAATAAGCCGCCTCGCCCGTTACGGTTCCGCCATACAAACGCCGCTCGGCAAAGGCATCTATCGTCCATGCGGTATAAACCGGCGACAAAACGCCGGTTTTATACTTGCCCGACAGATAACCCGCTCCCATGGAAAAGACGTCTCCGCCGCCGAGATAAGCGCCGCTATTGGCATAGCCTTTTTCGACGCCCGCTGGAGTCAGGGAAATCCGGGCGGAATAAAAAGACGCCGCGTCGTCGGCGACGGCTCCGATGGGATTGAGATTTGCGTCGAATATACCGGCATAATATTTGAACTTCCGGCTTGAAAGCTCACCTGTGAACGCCCAGCCCAAATTGCGAAAATCCGTCGTATCCCCGACGTAACCGGCTCCGCCTATGTCGGGCGAATGAGGCAGAACGTAGGCAAATGAGTCCTGGAGCGCGACCCTTGAAAACGGTGTCCTGAAAAGTCCGGTCATTAACTTATATTCCGGAGCGAAATCGAACATTACCTGCGCATCTCTTACCGTCGCGGCGTCCTTTGCGACGGCGGACCCGTCCCATGCGCCTTTTTGCCAATCCACATTCGCGCTGAATTGAGCCGGCGAATTTGTCCGGCCGGCGATATAAAACCTCATCGTTTTAACGGAGATATTCGCGGCGGGATGAGCTCCGTCGGGCGAGGCGTCCTGCGCCGATTGAAGCCAGTTCTGCATCTTGAACCCGAACTTTGCGGATGTCTCATCGCCCATTCTCATTTCATACCCCGCCGAAAAAAGAAAAGACCCCGGCATCCCGAGCAAAAACATCAACGTTGCGATGAATAAAAACCATTTTGAAACGATGCGCGGGCGCACAAACTTTTTAAATCTGTTTTTTGTCGGCCTCATACTTGCCTCCCCATTATATCCGAATTATCAGAACGTCACTGTTTTGTCCGCTTCCTTTATGATATTGTGCAAATCCTTCATCGTGGAAATCGGGCACAATTGACTTCCGTCTTTCTGACGCAGTTTAAGACAGGTGCCGCAGGCAAGAATCCTGCCGCCCGCGTCCAGAAACTTCTGCGCCTGCTCGACGATGTTGAATTTTTCTCCGGATAGTTTTTCATACTCAACGCCTTTTGCCAAAAGAAAAACATCGACGGAGTCCTTTTGTTCCAGCGCGAAGTTCCCCAGCCGGAACGCGTTCCAGACGAGTTCCGCGTCGGTCGAATAAATGACTATACCGAGTTTCATAAAGACGTCTCCTTAAGTTTTACTTTATTTTTTCAAGCAGCGCTTTGTCTCGCTTGAGTTTTTTAATCAAAATTTTTCGCATTATGTCGCAGGCCTTGATTATATCCGGGTCGCTGAGTTCATAACAGACGTTCCTGCCTTTTCTTTCGGCCGTTACCACGCCCTGCTCCACGAGCAAAGACATATGCTGCGAAAGTATCACCTTGTTGGTCTTTACCTTCCCGAGCAGTTCGGAGGCGCACAACTTTTTGTTCCTGAGAGCGTTTATTATCATCAGGCGCACGGGATTGGCCAGCGTCTTACACACTTCGGCGTGCAGGCCGTAAATCTCTTCCATAAGAAAACTCCCTTTATAAGATACTATTGTTTATTTACTTCTTAACTATATAAAATAAAAAGCGGCGCGTCAAGATGGTCGGAGCGGAGGCGCGGTATCGGGGGTTTATGATAATGGCGGCTGGCGGAAATTTGCGGATGGAACAAATGAATCCGGGGATTTTCCGTTGCCCCTCCTCCGACGCCCAAAAATAAAAACTTCACGGGGTGGACGATCCCGCCTTTCCGCCTTTGGCGGAATCCGCCGCAGGCGTGATTGACGGGACAAGTTGTTTGAACCTGGCTTGCGGGGGCGTGTATTCGAGGTCTTGGCTTGATTTTTGAGGGGTTTTTGGTAAAAATCAAGCAGGGGACGGGGATAGAGACGCGTTAAAACGTGATACGCGCCATGGATATTTTAACGTTGGGAACCCAAAGAAAAAAGATGTGCGCGGAATAACCCTTCTTTTTCAAAACTTTGAGGAAGTCCGCGTAAGATCTTCCGGCCAGAGTCGTCTCGAAAGAAAAGTCCTGACCCGTCCGCGCGAGGTTGTGAAGTTGTTCAAGAACGAGTTTCCCGGCTTTCAGCGCGGCGGTTTGAGGCGTTTTTATTTATCCAAGTTTCGTACCGCACTCGCCGCAGAATCTCGTTCCGACAAAATTTTTCGCTCCGCATTTCGGGCATTTTATCAAGTCGAGCGGCCCGCCGCAGTTGTTGCAGAACTTACCCTCGCCGGCGGGTTTGCCGCATTGGGAACAGAGTGTTTGCTTGCTTTCAATTTCTCCGGTAAAGACCTGTGTGCCCGCCGCTTTTTCATGTATATCCTGAACCGCTTTTTGCGCTTTGGCGGCGGCCACTTCAACGTTTACTCTCGGAGCATCGTCCACACAAAGTCCTTCCTGTTCGTTCCAGTCGTTCTCGCAGACCCATTTTTTGCATTTCGGGCAACGATGAAAATGTTGTTTTGCTTCGTTCTGGGCAAGTTCAAACGCAACTTCATGTTCCTTGTGCCAGTCGGGGGACATACCCTGATAGCGTTCGGTGAGAATATCGGCTCCCCTTTCAATCGTATAGCCCGTTCCATATTTTCCCAACAAAGACGTGCCTATTGACACCGCCCGGCCGAGGCCGCGAAGGAGACCGGCTTTTTTATGGGTTTTGGACTCCACAAATTTGGTCTTGTAACCTTCTCTGCACAGGTCGCAGAAAAAAGTAAACTGAAACCCCGCATCCGTGCTGTTATCCGCAAAATTACTCGTAAATGGTTGCAGCGACATGGTTTTATCCTCCTTTTTATTTTTCCGATATAAACGGAGCCGCTTTTGGCAAAAATGGCTTGCCGCATTTTATACATTTATCTCCAATTGGCGGTTGCTCGGTTTTACATTTTGGATTAGGACAAACGACAACCAACCGAGCGTCGCAGTGTCCGCAGTAATCTCCGAAAAAAGTTGTCTTGCCGCATTTCGGACAAGCAATTTCCAATGAGAGCCCGCAACTACCGCATTTCTTCCAGTCCTTCTGAATCGGATTCCGGCATTTGGGACAGCGGCTCGACCCAACTGGATTTATTTTACCACAAAATGGACATACATTTGAATCTTGCTCGATTAACTTCTCGCAATATTTACAAGGATGTTTATATCCCGGCATAGTCAATCACCTCCGATATTTTAGTTTGTTTCTAATAAATTTCATGGGCGGACAAATGCCCGCTCATGAACAGCCGGGCGGAATTTTAATCCGATGTCCAAATTTCCTCAAATTTTTCCTTTGCTTTATCCCAATAATATAGCACCGAGGAGCATTCCACATAAACAATCTCCACTGCGGGCAACTTCAATATTATTTGTTTTCTATCCTTTTTGTCGGGTCCTGCCATTGTTTCTCTCACTAATCTTCCGGCTGGAATAAATGCTAAATACATATTCGAAAAAAGATAAGTGTCATAATACTCTTCCATGATAACTATTGGTTCCAACGTTTTTCGCGTAGCGGTCGAAAGAAATATAACAAATTTTACTTTTACATCTTCTCTGATCTTCTTAAACAACAAAACCGCATAATCATTAACCGCATCTCCATTAAAATCTGCTTTTACCCAACCCGGATGTGGAACATCTTTTGACCAGTTTTGCGAAGAATTACTTAAATTAGAGTATTGAAAAATTTCCCAGCCGGGATAAAAATGTTTTGCCAAAAACAGAACCGCCGACGGCATTGTATTTTTCTGACGCGCTTCAACATTCTGACAAATGATGAGAAACGGAACAAATATGAAAAGCAGCGCCCCGTTTCTCATTTTATTTATTAACTTTCGGGTCATACTCGATATGAATATGCGGTTCTTCCCCTTTTTCATATATCGTATCATAATTTTCTCCCAATTTACTTTTGAGCATTTCCGTTATTCGGTTTATTTGTGAGGCCGCAAGGTCTTTCGTTCTTAAATCAACCGCATTGCCGGAATAATGACGCGAGTTTGAACCATGTTCACCGTTGGTAGTAAAGGTTACTATCCCATTGCGCCCGGCAATGGCGTTGAATGTATCATTTACTATACTTTCTATATCTTTGATATTTTGTGTCAAACCATCGCCGGATGTTTGGTCACCAGCATAAACCCATGCATCCCCTTTAAGCCGGGAAAAAATCTGCGCCAACAATGACTGAACTTCTTCCCTATGAATAAACCCTTCGGCTTTCAATGTTGAACATTCGGGATGATTTTTGCAGGCGCCACACCCACATCGCTCATTGCGTTTATGTTTTCTTCGCGTCATTTGGCATGAAGCGGAATGTATCTGTGTGTCGCCAGTCGGCAAAAAAGCGTAAAATAAAACATTTCCAGTTATTACAAAATTATTGATTAAAACCGCCTGGCAAATCTTTTTCCCGTCTTTTCCGATAAGAAAAAGCGCTTTTTCTTCTAAAAATTTTCCTTTTTCAAGTTTAGCGCCGGATTGAGAGAGCGTCATGATGCCTTCGTCAAATGCTTTTTTGGCTTCTTCTACAAGTTCTTTCGGCGCAAATGCCTCCAACAAATCGCCTAAAGAAATACCTGTTGATGCGCCCGGTACGGGAGCATCGAAACCATAAGTCGGCGCTGTTTGATAACTTTCAAAAAATTGTTGCGCTGTTTTATTGTCCGGATAACCGGCAATGTGGAAATAGAGCAAATAATCATGTTTATCAGGGTCAAAGCCACTGACGTTATTAGCATCCTGTTGAGATTTAATTAATTCCGCCAATTGGCCCTTGCTAACAAATGGATTTGAAGCAAGCGAATCTATAAAATCCTGCATCGTCCCGGAAAGGGGGCTGATATGACCTAATTTTACATTATGGGCGCCGTCTTGTAATAAGATATCCACCACTTCCCACCTTGGCGGCCACCGTGAAGGCAGAAGTTTTTTCATCTCTTCTTTTGTCGGCAACGAACTGTTCCTCATGTTTTTGACCCCCCTCCCTGCTTTACGGAGACTTTTCCGCAAATACGCTCAATGGTTACACCTTGCAGCGCCATTGGTCCGCACTTCCTTTATTATTTGAGTGAGTTAGTATTATCCCCTCGTTCCAGCGACAAAAGTCGGGCTTTTTATCCTAAATTTTCCCCGGCCGTTGTATATTACTATCTGCCTTATGCTATTGAAAGATTTTGCACTGAACGCGCCGGGGTTGGATTTCAGTAGCGTGAATTTCTGCGGTTCGTCGGCAGGGTTATAGATTTCGATTTCGGCGCCGGAAAAACCCTCGGTTTTTATCAGTTTCGCGCAAAGATTTGTCCCGGGGATCGGTTGCGGTATGATTTTTTCGGGCCATAACTCTGACGGTATCCCGCGCCACTCTTCATACTTTACGCTCTTATGGTTGTTTACTTCGGCATCGGCGCAGTCGTCAACCAAAAAGAGAAATTTGGTTTCATCCTCGCTAATCTCTTCAAAATTCGGTTTCCGGGCAAGATTCCATATTAGTTTCTGTTTAAAGTCATGGCCGACTTCAGGATGCAGGGAAAAGTATTTAAGGATTTTTAGATACATCGGGATGTCGCGCATTTCATAGCCGAAAACACAGGGCTCCTCCGCCTCGGGGCCGGGTTTTCCCTCGTCAAGACAAAACGCTTCCAGATTAAAACGAATCTTTGAACGCGGGGGAATCACGGTCTCTGTCGGGTCGTCTCGCAGCATCTTTTCCGCATCGGGAGAATCCGTGATATCGGCAAGTGAGTCCGGGTCAAAATCAAGTTCCGTGACGAATCCCGGCACATTATCAATGCCTCTTTTCGTCCATTTTTCAAGGTCGTTATTCGAAGTTACGTTAAACTTCAATAAATCCATCACATCTTTCTTCCACTGTTCCGTCGAGGAATGAATGACCCTTCCGATGAAAAGATGGCGCAACTCGCGGAGCGCCGGTATTTTAGCGATGGCGAAATTATATTTCTGATACTGCGGCTCTTTGAGCCGTTCGTCCGGTAAATAAATCGGTTCTCTCCTGAAGTTTATGGCAAGCATACAACGATTTATTCTTATGGTAAAATTGTCCGTCTCCTTGTGCAAATCTTCGATATTCTTAAAATTCGGGTAATCTTTCCTGCTTGCGATTCTGAAGAAATAAGTTGCCTTGCCGGCGCCTTCGCCGGAAATTGCCTCCATGGCGACCGCGTTGCCGGGTTCGTCGGGGTTTTTGCTATACATCGGAATCAAAAACCAGATATACTCCCCGGTCAAATCGCCCAGAAGTCCGCGTTTTAATCCGATACACATTTTCTTTTCTTGGGCGAGAGATTTCAAAAAATCGTATTCTTCTTTTATCCCCGCCACCTCCAATTTCTTTTCTAATTCGGTCCAGAGTTCCGGAGAAATTGATTCTATGTCGCTTCTTCGCGCCGCCTTGCCTTCTTTCATAAGTCGGGCGGCTCGTCTTATAACCGACGGGTCGGATTTAGGCAATAAATCTTTGAGCGACGATTGAACTTTGAGAGAAAGTTCGTTAATAGAGTCGGAGAGAGTTTTTGCAAACGGGTCGAATTGTCCGCCCATTTTTGAAAAGACAAATTTTTCTCCGAAGTCAGTTGTCATCGCAAGGATAAAATCTTCGCCGCAAATTTCTAAAATGTCGCTGTAAGGTATTCTTACGAGTTCTCCTTTTTCCGGTATCAATACCAATGCAGTTTCATATAAACGCGGTTCGCATTTTCCTCTTTGTTTTTCATTGCCGCCGTCGTCAAAATAAACAAACTCCGCTTCCGCGGCGGATTTCTTGAGCGTTTCTTGCATCAACATATCTTTCAAGATTATTTCATTGCGCAAACGCGAAAGAACTCTCATAAAATCTTCGTGCTTGTAGCCGAGATTGAAAATTGTAAGTCTTTCTTTTGAAGTCAGGGCGAGATAAATTTTATAGTCGCCCCCGGAAATTTCAAGAATATCCCTCAGAGAAAAAAATAACGGCTCGCCGAACTTCGGCATGACGACAATGTTTTCTTCCTTCAATATGACTTGAGCATCGTTGCTCGCCGCCGTTTGGCTTGCCTCATCACTCAAAGAATAACTCGCGCGGCATTCCATAATGATTTCTTGTTTATTTTCTTCGCTCATAATTATTTCCTACCGAATATCTTGATTCGTCCCCAAAACTCTTTCCCCTTATAGCGGGCGAAGGAGCGCCCGGACATAAGTAAATTATATAAAAAAAGGATGCGCCAAACGTGATTACGGGCGGGAGCGCGGGCGGTAGGTACGGGTGTTTCCGTGGGAGAAATGGTGGTTTGAATATGTCTCCGAGGATTTTTCCGTTTTGAAAAAGTGGGGAAGGGGAGGACTTTATGGTTAGGTTGCCAGATGATTTGAAAAGCGAAATGGACTTTGATATAATCGTTTCGAAGTTTGAAATAAACTCTGCGAAAATCATTTGACATTATCGTGAAAATCATAGGGAGGTTTTTATGAGGAAACTAATAAAATGCGCGGCGACGGCGGCGGCTTTTTTTGCGGCGGCCAACTCGGCGGGCGCGAAAGAGGGTGTTAAAATGAAAGCGATAATAGACACTACGATGGGCAAGATAACGGTTGAACTTTTCGACGACAAAGCTCCGGTTACCGTGGAAAATTTCGTGGGTTTGACCGAGGGCACGAAGGAGTTTGCGGATTCCAAAACGGGGCAGCCGTCGAAACGCCGCTTTTACGACGGGCTGAAGTTTCACAGGGTCATACCGGAGTTTATGATTCAGGGAGGATGTCCTCTCGGCGCCGGAACCGGCGGGCCGGGGTATCGTTTCAAAGACGAGATATCGGACTTAAAATTCGACAGGCCCGGGCGTCTGGCGATGGCCAACTCGGGGCCCGGCACCAACGGCAGTCAGTTTTTCATCACGGAAGTTCCGACCCCGTGGCTCGACGGAAGACACACCATATTCGGGCAAGTGACGGAGGGACAGGATATAGTCAACAGGATAGCCCGCGTTCCGAAAGGCCCGCGCGACGCGCCTGCGTCGGATGTGGTTGTAAAATCAATCAGGATAATACGAGGTATGAGCGCCGCCGCCGGACTCAAGGGCAAGACCGATGCGCCGAAAGAGACCGCGAGATTGAAAAAGGTCATTTTTGTTACGGCTCCGGTAAATTTCCGCGACGAAGAATACTTCGAGCCCAAAAAAATAATCGAGGCAGCGGGAATAAAGGTCGTGACGGTATCGTTAAAAACCGGAACACTTGCGGGTATGATGGGCGGCAAGACCGAATCCGACGGAATTATTCAGGACATCAATCCGTCGGAGTACGAGGGCGTGGTTTTTATCGGCGGCTCGGGCGCCGAGATATTCTGGGACAACCCCTCGGCTCATGCGCTTGCGAGGCACTTCGCCGAAAACTCAAAGACCGTCGGGGCCATTTGCGCAGCGCCCGTGACGCTTGAAAAAGCCGGCGTGCTCAAAGGCAAAAAAGTCGCCGCGTTTCCGTCGGTCAAAAAGGAGTTCAAGAGTGGAACATACACCGGCAACAGGATTGAAACCGACGGAAGGATAGTAACCGCCGCAGGTCCTGAAGTCGCGGCCGACTTCGCAAAAGCTGTTCTCGAATCGCTGTCGAAGCAGTAAACTCCGCGCCATTAGTCTACTGCGAAATAATTTACTTGTAGAAAGCGGCAATTGTGCCGGAAGGTTTCAAAAAGATGGAAGGCAGGAAGGAATAAAGAGAGAATCTATTTCTTAATAAGATACACGGCCTCTTCGGCAAAGAGATTCGGCAGAACTCCCACGCGGCGCGCGCCGGTGAAAAATTCCCTTTTTTCCACGATTATTTTCTTTTCTTGAAGATAATCCTCAAAATCACGGACGCTCAAAAAATGAAGATTCGGAGTGTCGTGCCATTTGTACGGCAGAGACGGCGTAACCGGCGCTCTGCCCGAAAAGAATATCTGGGCGCGGGATTTTAGATGAGCGAAATTGGGAAAGCCCGCGACGACTTTTCTGCCCACGCGAAGCGCCTCGTCAAGAATCACCGACGGACGCCTGACCTGCTGGAAAGTGTCAAGCAAAATCACGTAGTCGAAGGACTTATCGGCGAAATCCTTCAATCCTCCCTCAATATCCTCATGCAAAACGCTTAACCCCCGCGCGACGCATTCGTATATCGCTCGCTCGTCTATCTCTATGCCCGTTGCGCGGGCTTTTTTTTCGCCCGCGAGACGCGCCAGAAGCTCCCCTGAACCGCATCCCAAATCAAGCACTGATGATTTTTCGCCAACCCACAACACCACGGCGTCGTAGGTAGGATTCTTTTTTTCAAATGGCATGGTTGTCCTCATTCCTTAATTTCTCGGCTTAAACGGCTCTCGGATTTGCCGACGCGCTCAAGAAAGTGTCCGATAAGATGTGTCTCTTCCTCGGTCTCCAAAAGAAAAGCGTCGTGGCCGTAGGTTGACTCTATCTCACAATAGGTAACGTCCGCGCCGGCTATTTTAAGCGCCCGCACGATGTTCTGCGTTTGGTAAGACGGATAAAGCCAGTCGGACTTAAACGAAATGGCCAACACCTTGGCCTTAAGCCCCTCGAAAACCTCGGCTAACGGACGGCCTCCAGCGGGATCGAAATAGTCAAGGGCCTTGGTTATGTAAAGGTAAGAGTTCGCGTCAAAGCGCTTAACGAAACTCTCGCCTCTGTATTTAAGGTATCCCTCCACCTCGAAATCCGGCTCGAATTTGAAAGCCGGCCGCCCACCCGGTTTGGAGCGTCGCCCGAACTTTTCGGCCATAGAGACGTCGGACATATAAGTGATATGCCCGAGCATGCGGGCGACGGAGAGCCCCCTGGACGGAAAAGATATTCCGTAGTAATCGCCGCCGCGCCAATCGGGGTCGGCCATCACGGCCTGCCTGCCCACCTCGGAAAAAGCTATCTGCTGCGGCGAATGTTTCGCGGTAGTGGCTATCGGTATGGCCGATGCGATTTTGTCGGGGTGGTAAGCGAGCCACTCAAGAGTCTGCATCCCGCCCATCGAGCCTCCGGCGACGGACAAAAGTTTTTCTATTCCAAGATAATCTATAAACCTCAACTGCGCGGCGACCATGTCTTTTATAGTTATCGTCGGAAATGCCGCCCCATATGGCCGCCCCGTGACCGGATCCACGCAAGACGGGCCGGTCGTGCCCATACATCCGCCCAAAACATTCAGGCATATCACAAAGTATTTGTCGGTGTCGAACGCCTTGCCGGGGCCTATCATATCGTCCCACCAGCCGGGTTTTTCGTCGCCTTTGTGATACCCCGCCGCGTGAGCGTCGCCCGTAAGCGCGTGTTCGATGAGAATGGCGTTGGATTTTTTTTCATCGAGACTGCCGTAGGTTTCGTAGGCGAGCGTGACGGAAGATAATTTTTCCGACGATTCAAGCTCCAAACCGTCTGAAAAAGTAAAATATTTAGTCTCGACTATGCCGAGACTGCTGTCTTTTGTCTTATCCATTTTTCGTTCTCCCGCCCGTTTTATAGAAGATACTTCTTGCTTCTTGTCCCTCGATTATCTCAACTTCTTGCTTTTTATTTTTCAAAAAGCCACGTGGATAAATATCTTTCGCCGGTGTCGGGCAAAATAACCAAAACGGTCTTGCCGGAGTTCTGGGGCCTGCGCGCGACCTCTACGGCCGCGTACAGAGCCGCGCCCGACGATACGCCGGCGAGTATTCCCTCTTCACGCGCAAGACGACGAGCGATGGCGCCGGCATGCTCGTTTGAAACCGTGAATATCTCGTCTATTACCGAGCGGTTCAGAATATCGGGGACGAAACCTGCGCCGATGCCTTGTATTTTGTGTGGTCCGGGTTTTTCTCCGGAGAGAACCGCCGAATCTTTGGGCTCGACGGCAACCACGCGGATGGAGGGTTTTCTCTTCTTCAATACTTCGCCCACGCCGGTTATGGTGCCGCCGGTGCCCACACCCGCTACGAAAATATCCACCGCGCCGTCGGTGTCGCGCCAGATTTCCTCGGCGGTTGTCGTCCTGTGTATCTGCGCATTGCTCTTATTCTTAAACTGTTGCGGCAGAAAACTTCCCGGGAGCGCGCGCGCAATCTCCCCGGCTTTCTCGACGGCGCCGCGCATTCCTTTGGCGCCCTCGGTGAGCACAAGTTCCGCGCCGAATATTTTCAGAAGTTGCCTGCGTTCCACGCTCATAGTATCCGGCATCGTCAGTATAAGGCGATAGCCCTTTGCCGCGGCCGTAAAAGCAAGAGCCACGCCTGTATTGCCCGACGTCGGCTCGACGATGACCGAGCCCTTTTTGAGAAGACCTTTTTTTTCGGCGGCTTCTACCATCGAGACGCCTATGCGGTCTTTGACGCTCGACAAAGGGTTGAACGATTCGAGTTTCGCCAGAACCGTGGCGCACGGAGCCGATGCGATATGATTTATTCTGACTATGGGCGTGTTACCCGTTGTTTTTGTTATGTCTTCAAAAATTCTTGACACAAATTGCCTCCGTTTAACGACACTGAATAGCGAGTAGTTTGCAGCGGCGCAACTTATCCCGATTTATCGGGATGTAAATTCGCTAAATTCGTCGGCTTGCGCCGACCGCTGCCACTTCCCACTTCCCGCATTTTTACCCCAGCGCCTGTTCGATGTCGGCTATTATATCGTCGGGATGTTCCAGCCCGACAGAAAGCCGCACAAAGTCCGGCGTTACGCCGGTTGCGAGTTGTTCCTCTTGCGACAACTGCTGGTGTGTGGTCGAAGATGGATGAATCGCAAGCGTCTTTGCGTCTCCTATGTTGGCCAGATGTGAAACGAGTTTAAGAGAGTCAATGAACTTGCGCCCCGCCTCAAGCCCCCCTTTTATCCCGAAACCGACTATGGCGCCGGCGCCAAACGGCAGATATTTATTAGTCCGCGCGTATTCCGGGCTCGATTTGAGGCCCGGATAATTGACCCATGCGACCTTCGGGCGCTTTCCGAGATACTCGGCGACTTTGAGCGCGTTTTCCGAGTGGCGCGCCATTCTTAAATGAAGCGTCTCAAGCCCCTGCAAAAATAAAAACGCGTTAAAGGGCGACAGCGCGGGGCCGATATCGCGCAGCAACGTAACGCGCGCCTTTATAATGTAGGCGATGTTGCCCAGGGTCTTCAACGCCTCCACGAAGTTTATGCCGTGATAGCTCGGCTCCGGGTCGGCTATCGTCGGGAACTTCGATTTGCCGTTCTCTTTTACGGTCCAGTCGAACTTTCCGGAATCCACTATGAGCCCGCCTATCGAAGTGCCGTGCCCGCCGATGAACTTCGTCGCGGAATAAACGGATATGTCCACTCCGAAATCGAACGGTTTCAAGAGATAAGGCGACACCGTGTTATCGAGGATAAAAGGCAGATTCGCGGCGTGAGCGATTTTTGATATGCCCTCGAGGTCGGCGACGTCGAGCTTCGGATTGCCGATGGACTCGGCGTAAACGGCTTTCGTCGCGGGCGTGATGGCTTTGCGCAAAGCGTCGAGGTCGTTCGATTTCACGAACTTTACTTTAATGCCGAAACGCGGGAGCGTATAGTGAAATAAATTATAGGTTCCGCCGTATAGATTGTCGGCCGAGACGATTTCGTCGCCTGCGCGGGTGAGATTCAATATCGCCAACGTTATGGCCGATTGCCCCGACGCGACTGCAAGCGCCCCCGCCCCGCCGTCAAGAAGCGCGAGACGCCTCTCAAGCACGTCGGTCGTCGGGTTCATTATTCGCGTGTAGATATTTCCGAACTCTTTTAACGCGAATAAATTTGCCGCATGCTCCGTGTCGCGGAACTGATACGACGTCGTCTGATAAATCGGCACGGCGCGCGCTCCCGTGGCGGTATCCGGCGTTTGCGCGCCATGCAAAAGAATCGTTTCGGGCCTCAACTGCTGTTTTTCGTTTGACATTTTAATTCCTCCCGACCCGCGCTTTGGCTGGGCATTAAATTATATTCTCCGTCGAAATAATAGACAAGTATGCGAAAAATTATATCGCGTAATCCGGCTCCGTCGTTTCGATTATTTTGACGCGATCGAGCATATCGGCGAAAGTCGTATGGTCCACGATACGATTTGTGTAATCTCGGATGTCGCGCCACATATCCACGAACGGACATCCGGCGAAGGCGCGGCACGACGATGGCTCGGTCTTGCTTACACAGGTTATCGGCGATGTCGCCCCGTCCGTCAGGCGAATAATCTCGCCGAGACGGATTTTTTCGGGCGGTTTCGCCAGAGCAATTCCTCCGTCGGGACCACGACGGCTTCTGACATAGCCCGCGCCTTTTAATATAAGTATTATCTGTTCCAGATATTTCTTGGGTATGTCTTGACGCTCCGATATGTCTTTCACGCGCACAAGTCCCTTTTCGTAATACTGAGCAAGGTCGAGAATTATTTTAAGCGCGTAATCGCCTTTGTAAGTAAGTTTCATTTTTTCTTCGGCATCGCCGCGGAATGTTCAGCGCGTTTTTTTCGCGCCAATTAAGTTAAAATACGATTGACTACTTTCTCTATCGTTTAGATAGAGTATATAAAAAAAACGCCCATCTGTCAAGTTTTTTAGTTTTTGTCTGTTTTCCTCGCGCGCTATGCCATTCGCTTCTTGTTATTTTGAGTCTCCGCATCGTTAAGTCGGGGCGGACAACATACATTGTCACCATGAGCGACGCGAAAGGCGACGGTGGCGAATGCCTCGGAATGATAAGAAGCGATTGGCGGTCACTCGAAAGGTGAAAAATAAAACCAAAAAAATGTTATAATCTTCGAGTTATGACCCCATCACAAAAGGCCGCCGAAACACCGTCGGACATCATCATTGAAATAGGCGCGGAAGAGTTGCCCGCTTTGTATATCGAACCGGCCGCTGAAGAGTTTGCGCGGATGGTCTCGGAACTTCTCGACGCAAAAAACGTCCGACACGGGGACTTTTCATATACCCACACACCGCGCCGTCTTACCGTTATTGTTCCGGAAGTCGCCGCCAAGGCGACCGATAAAACTGAAGAATTCATAGGCCCGGCCGTAGGAGCCGGACGATCCAATGACGGCTCCTTCAAAATCCCCGCGCTCGGCTTCGCGCGAAAACTCGGCATACCTCCCGAAAAACTCATCATCAAAAAACTTCCCAAAGGCGAATACTTCGCGGCAGAAATAAATATCCCCGGGGGGAAAACCGAAAAAATAATAAACGACGCCATGCCCGGCATCATCGCCCGCATTAAATTCCCGAAGTCAATGGTCTGGAACGACACCAAGTTTCGATTTGCCAGACCCATAAGAAATATTCTGGCCATTTACGGCAAAAAAGTCCTGAAATTCGAGGTCGCCGCAATAAAATCGTCCAACAAAACTTTCGGGGCGGGTCCTGGATTCGGCAAAAAGATCGTCATAACCACCGCCTCCAAATACTTTCAAACGCTCAAAAACACCTGTGTTCTGGCCGACCACAAAGAACGCGAAAAACTCCTGAGGCGGGCGTTGGAAGCCGCCGCGGGGTCCGTCAAGGCCAGGGCTATCTTCGATGAAGATCTCGCGCGCGAAGTAAATTCTCTCGTGGAATATCCCACCGCTCTCGTCGGCAGATTCGATAAAAAATATCTTGCCCTGCCGGAAGAGATATTAGTCACGTGCATGAAGAAAAAACAGAAGTTCTTCGCCCTCAGAACAGCCAAGGACGGGAGCCTTACGGAGAATTTTATCGCCGTCAAAAACGGTATATCGGCCGGCGTGGACAGAATCGTGGCTGGCTACGAAAAAGTGCTCGCAGCCAGGCTCGAAGACGCTTTGTTTTTCTACAATAATGATTTGAAACTAGGGCAGTCGCCGATGGCCTCAAAACTTGACGGCATAACCTTCCGCGAAGGCCTTGGCTCTATAGCCGGCAAAACCGCGCGGGTAAAAGAGCTTGCCGTATCGTTTGCCGGCGTTCTCGGACTCGACGGCGATGCCGTAAAAAACATAGCCAGGGGAGCGGAACTCTCCAAGGCCGATTTATCGAGCGAGATAATATTCGAATATCCGGAGCTTTCAGGAATCGCGGGCGCTATTTACGCAAAAAACGCCGGTGAAAACGACAAGGTCTGCTCGATAATCCGCGAGCATTACTACCCTGCCTTGGCAGGCGACGGCGCTTTGCCCTCGACGACAGAGGCGGCCGTAGTAGCCATCGCCGACAAGGCGGATACTATCGCGTCGGATTTCTATCTGGGTATAATTCCGACGGGCTCCGAAGATCCCTACGGGTTAAGAAGAGTAGCCGCGGGGTTGCTCAGGATTCTTCTTGACAAGAAAATCGGGCTCGCCGTTTACGGGGAAAATGTCCGCGGGATTTTCTCGGAAGCCGTGGATAAGATTGTTCCCGCCGGCGAAAAGCGCGCAAATGTCCGCGCTGAAATTCTCGTAAAGATACAGGATTTTTTAAGACAACGACTCGAAACAATTTTTCAGGAGCGAGGGTTCGCCGCCGACGAAATAAGAGCGGCGCTTGCCGCCGGATTCGACGATATTCCCGACACCGCAGCGCGGATTGAGGCCTTGAGCGTCGCCAAACGCGAGAGCGCTTTCGAGCAGATAATCATACCGGTGAAACGCGCCGCCAATATATTGCGCGTCGCTCGCGGAGAGGACAATAAAGCCGCGAAAACGCCCGAGGCCGTCAACTATGGCGCGGCGACCGACGAGGCGTTGTTCGTCGAGATTGAGGAAAAGGAACTCTCGGCGGCCGTTGATTCTCTCATAGAAAAATTCAATTACTTCAAAAAATCAAAAGACTATCTTGGCGCGCTCAATCTTTTGTCCGGTCTGGCCGCCCCGCTGGAAAATTTTTTCAATAAGGTGAAGGTAATGGCGCCCGAGGAAAATCTCAGGCGTAACAGGCTGGCTTTGCTGAACAGAATCGTCGAGCGCTATCGGGCGATAGCCGACTTTTCCGAACTGAAAATCGGTTAAACAGTTACCGGCGAAAAACACTATCTCAAAAAAAACCTTACTCCGACTCAAATTTCAGTCCCCCGCCCTTTGCTGAATCTCTAATAGATATTTTAGACCTTTCCCTTATCTCGCCGGCGAGAAGTTTCCTGCTCAAAGCGTCCACTATTTCTTTCGGAATCGCGGCCGACCACGGGGTCGAGTTTTTCCTTGCGGGCGAGTTCGGTCGAATCCCTTGTGTATTTTTCGAGGGGTTTTTCCCCGCCCCCTTACTACTAATCCCTGTCTACTTTTTTATTATGCAGGTCAGACGACGAACTTGTCAAGGGAGCGGTAAGACACGGCTTCGGCGATATGAGACGGCTCGATATCGCCGGAGACAGAGAGGTCGGCTATGGTGCGCGCTACCTTTACGACTTTGTCACAGCCCCGAGCCGACAGCCCGAGTTTTTCGACAGCGGCCAGAAGGAGATTTTTGCAATCGCCCGACAGGCGACAATGTTTTTTTAGGCCCCGCGGCGACAGAGAGGCGTTCGTTTGCGAATGGGCCCCGTTACGGCGGAATTGAATCTCTCTGGCGCGCTCGACGCGAAGGCGGATATTGGAAGAAGATTCCGTCGCAGGCGTTCCGGATGAATCCTGAGAATTAAGGGCCGGCATCTCGGAGGCTTTTAGCGCGGGCACCTCTACGTGAATGTCTATCCTGTCTAAAAGCGGACCGGATATCTTGGCGAGATATTTTCTTATACTCCACGGAGTGCAAACGCATTCCTTTTCGGGATGGCCATAGTTCCCGCAAGGGCACGGATTCATTGCGGCGATGAGCATAAATGAGGCGGGAAAGCTCAGCGTGTTTTTCGCCCGAGCGATGGTCACGCGACGGTCTTCAAGAGGCTGTCTGATAGCCTCCAAAACATTTCTGTCGAACTCGGGCAGTTCGTCCAAAAAAAGAACTCCGCGATGGGCCAGCGAGACCTCGCCGGGACGCGGATTCTGTCCGCCGCCTATCAGAGCTGCGTCGGAAACGGTGTGATGGGGAGAGCGGAACGGCCGCGCCTGAATAAGCCCTTCGCGCGACAAATGCCCCGATACAGAGTGAATCTTCGTAACCTCGACGGCCTCGTCGTAAGAGGGCGGAGGCAGTATGCCGGCTATCCGTCGGGCGATCATCGTCTTGCCGGATCCGGGAGGTCCGATCATAAGCATATTGTGCCCTCCGGCGACGGCCACCTCCGCGGCGCGCTTGGCATAGCTCTGGCCTTTTATTTCCGAGAAGTCAATATCATACTCTCCTTCGGGCGCGACGCGCGAAAAACCCCGACGCGGCGTCGGCTCGATGGATTTTTCTCCGCGCAGAAACTCGGCGACCTCGCGCAACGATTCGGCGCCGATTATTTTTATATCTTCGACGAGCGCGGCCTCTGCGGCGTTGGCCGCCGGCACCACGAAACTTTCGATTCCGCGTTTTTTCAGAGCCAGCGCCATAGGTAAAACGCCCCTTACGGGGCGCAGCCGACCGTCGAGCGCGAGCTCGCCGATGACGGCTACATTCTCCAAACTCAGCGACGATGAGCCGCCAGACAGAGCGCCTTCGGCCGCCAGGATTCCGAGCGCTATCGGCAAATCGAAAATCGCCCCTTCTTTTTTTATCGAAGCCGGCGCCAGGTTTACGGTAATTTTTCTGACGGGGAATCCGAAGCCGGAGTTTCTCAAGGCCGCCGTGACGCGCTCCTTGGATTCTCTCACCGCCGCGTCGGGCAGTCCCACCGTGGCAAAAACGGGAAAACCAGGCGCCATATCCACTTCTACGGTAACGAGATAGCCGTCTATGCCTTCGACAGCGCAGGAAAATATTTTGGAAAGCAATAGTCCCCCTTTTGTTTGATATGAAACTTCAAAACGCCGCAATCGAAATCACTGCGCGGAATATCGCGCTATGCAAAAGCGTTTTCGAAATGTTTGATGCCAGACGGCTTCACGCTTACGACGTCGAACCTCATATAAGCATCGCCGAGTTTGTAACGCTCTATGTATGTCCATGCGGCCTTTTTCATGCGCTCGATTTTTCTGCGGGTCACGAACTCGTGAGGCGCGCCGAAACCGGAGACCTTGCGGTACTTGACCTCGACAAAAACGAGCGCGCCGCCGTCCAGAGCGATTATATCGAGTTCGCCGAATCTCGTTCTAAAGTTTCTGGCCAGAACGCGCATGCCGAGCGCCAAGAGATAACGCGCCGCCGCTTCTTCCGCCAGAGCGCCTGATTTTTGCGACGGACCCGAATATTCCTTCACTCCCACCCCCCGACAAATCTCATTACCGATACCACTGAAAAAGCATCACACTATATTTTTCAGAAAAGTTTTTCTGTGAACGGAACACGCGCCAATCTTCTTTATGGCCGCGATGTGCTCCCGCGTGCCGTAGCCCTTGTGTTTGGCAAAACCGTAGTCGCGATATTTTTTGTCGAGCCGCGTCATTATCCTGTCTCTGGTGACTTTGGCTATGATGGACGCGGCGGCCGTCGAGGCCGACAGGCCGTCGCCGCCGACGACGGTTATCTGAGGAACGCCGAGGCCGGGGATTTCGAGATTGCCGTCGAAAATGACGAGCCCCAGGCGACGGCGACCGAGTTTTTTTTCAAGCCCCCGCGCCGCGCGACGGCAAGCCGCAAAGGTCGCGCGAAGTATCCCGACGCGGTCTATCTGACGATGCGAAGAGACGGCCGCCGATACCGCGACGGCGTTGGCGCGGATGAGCATGAAAAGTTCTTCGCGCTTTCTTGCTGATAATTTTTTGGAATCGTTTACGCCCGGAATGGGCCGGCTGCGGTCAAGCGCCACGGCGGCGACGGCCACCGGACCGGCAAGAGGCCCCCGCCCCGCCTCGTCAACCCCCGCCATCACGACGCCCGACGATATCCCGCGCTCTGAAGCCACTACTTCGTCAAAAAAATACAGCGGCGACATACTGCCCCGACGATGTCGGGACGACGCGCGTTTGGAAACAGTCTTTATTTCTTTTCTCCGTCGGCAAAAGGCGTTTTTCCCGATTTGGTTTTCACGACGGAGTCCGCCGCCGCCGGAACAGTCGCAACGACTCGCGCCTCACCGACGGATGACAAAGAGGCGTCGGCAGACGGCTCGACGTGAGCGGCAAGAGCATCGCCGACCGAGAGTTTACCATCTTCTATTCTGGCCGCCTTGCCCGAGAGCTTCCTGAGATAGTAGAGTTTTGCTCGACGCACCTTGCCCGATTTTACGAGCTCGATTTTATGAATGAGCGGAGATTCCATCGGAAATATGCGCTCCACACCCACGCCGAAAGAGTTTTTTCTGACGGTGAATGTCCGCGACACGCCGGAGCCCTTTATTCTTATTACCACGCCTTCGAATACCTGAATTCTCTGACTGTCTCCTTCTTTAATTTTGAAAGAAACCTTTATCTGGTCTCCGTATGAAAAAATCTCTTTTGAGTCGGCGCCGGTCTTTGTCTTAATTGTTGTAGTCGTCGTCATTGTTTATTTCTCCTTTTTGGGTTCTTTAAGCAAATCGGGTCGCTTTTTGCGCGTGGCTTCAAACGCTTTTTCGCGTCGCCACTCTTTGATTTTACCGTGGTCGCCGCTTAAAATCGCCGCAGGGACTTTGCGTCGGCGCCACACGCGCGGCCTTGTGTAATGCGGACAGTCGAGGAGTCCTGAATAAAAAGAGTCATTCTCGACGGAAGCCGACTCTTTTACCACGCCGCCCGCGAGCCTTGAGACGGCGTCGGCCACAGCCATCGCGGCTATCTCGCCTCCGGTCATTACGAAATCGCCCAGCGAGATTTCCTCATCAACAAAATCCATTATTCTTTCGTCAACGCCCTCGTAGCGTCCGCATATAAGAAAAATTTTTTCGTACGAGGCGAGCCGGCGAGCGCAATCATGGTCGAATCTTTGTCCCTGAGGCGACAAAAGTATGACTCGCGCGCGGGCGGACATTGCGCGCGCGACGGGCGCGGATTTCCGCGGGACTCGAATGGGTGTTTTGGGAGACGAAACAACGCGCTTAAAACGCTCGGGCAGGCGCTTTTTCAAAGCCAGATAAATCGGCTCGGCTTTCATTACCATACCGGGACCGCCGCCGAAAGGTCTCTCGTCGGTGATACGATGGCGGTCAAGCGCAAAATCCCGAAGATTGATGATGTTTATATTTATCGAGCCTCGCTCTATCGCGCGAGCCACCACACCGTCGGACAGAAAACCTCCGAAATAGTCGGGAAAAAGAGTCAAAATATCAAAGATCATTGTTTATAAGTAACTCGGTAAGGCGGGCGGTTTTTGATTAAAAAATCCGGTTAATTTTACATTATTTGATTTTTTTTGTCAATTATATATTATTGATAGCGTAACGGGGCGGGCAGCGTATCAAAGTAAATAGTGACTATTAAAATACCTCTTGCTTAATCGCTATTCGTCCCGATGTAACGTCGGGACTATTCGCTTTATTTACGTCGCAACGACTGTCCACAGGGTTACTTTTCTTGATGACTTGACAGGGCGTCCCGCCAAAACATTATGTTTTTCCTTATATACATAGCGGCATTCGCATTTTATATTTTTCATATGGCTCCGTCGGTTACCGTCGGCGACGCAGGCGAGTTTATAGCCTCGGCGAAGATTCTGGGCATAGCCCACGCTCCGGGCTATCCGTTTTTCTCTCTGACGGGGAAAATAGTTTCATTGATGATACCGTGGGGGAGCGCGGCGTTCCGAATTAATATATTGAGCGCGGCGGCGGGGGCGGGGGCGGCGGCGGTCGTTTATAAATTGATAAGAGAAAATCTTACGCCCGACCGAGAGCGCTTCGCGTCGTGGGCGGCCGTTGGCGCGGCGGCGGTATTCGCATCGTCCATTGCAGTGGCGCGCTCCGCGACCCAAACGGAGGTATTCACGCTCAACGCCCTTTTTGCCTCGATGATAACTTGGGCATTGCTGTCGTTCGCGCAAAGGCGCGAATATGTCGGCGACACGGCAAGAATTTTATCGGGCGGAGGCGGAAAATCGGAACGATTTTTATATCTGGCGTCATTTCTTTTCGGGCTGGGGGCTTCAAATCATCAGACGATAATTCTTTTGCTTCCGGCTGCGGTCTGGCTGATATTGCGCGAGCGCGCGGCGCTATTGCTGCGACGCGCGCCCATACTATTATTATTCGCGGCTCTGGGCTTTTCGCTCAACTTTTATCTGCCGATAAGGGCGACGGCAAAGCCCGCGCTCAACGTGGGCGACCCGTCCACCCCACGCAATTTCGTAAGAGTCCTTCGCCGCGCGGACTACGGAACGCTTAAACTCACCGCCGGAGAAAAGCCGGTATATTCGACGGCCGCGCTCATCAGACAGTCGCGTCGGGTCATAAGCGGAATCGCAAGGGAATTCGGCGTTGCGGGCGCAATTGTTATTTTGACGGGCGCGGGGGCTATTGCGGCGGGGAAGATTATTCTGCCCGCCGGCGCGGCGGGTTTTTGGTTTATTCTCTACCTGTTCGCCGTGCCGTTTTTTATTTTCATGGGAAACCTTCCGTTCGACGCGGAATCGGAGGGAATACTCGAGCGTTTTTACGTGATGGGAAACATCCCGCTTGTTTTTCTTTTGGCCGCGGGAGCCGAAGCGACGCGAAAAATAATCGTGAAAATGTCGTCAAAAAAAATATCGCCCGAGAAGCAAACTCCCGGACGGGATGCAGAAGCGATGCCCGTCGCGGGCCGCATTTTACAAGCCGTTCCGGCGGCGGCGATATTCGCTTTCGCTTTTTTTAACGCCGTCGCCAATCGAAAAGATTTCGATTTAAGGCATTATTTCCTGGCGCACGATTACGGCAGAAATGTGCTGAAAACCGTCGAGCCGCGCGGAGCTCTTTTTATGGACGGCGGCGACGACACATTTTACACTACGGCTTATTTCGTCTTCGCCGAAAAACTGCGAGAGGACGTATCCCTTTTCGACAGAGGCGCGGTGGTTTTTCAATCCCCTTACGGCGCGGACTTCAGGCGCTTGACGCGGGACGAAAAAGACATCAGACGCTCGACGGTCGAAAAACTGTTCGCGGCGCGACGGCCGGTATATTTTTCAACTTTCAACAAGGATATAATGGGACGCGGGGGAGTGAGCCAGACGGGAATTTTATATCGGGCGCGCAACGGGCTGAAAACATCCGACGCGATAATGGCCGCGATAAAAGACGGCGGCCTCAAAACGGCGGGCGACTGGTTTTTCAATTTCTATTCGATGAGAAACGTCTTCGAAGAGTTGACGGATTCCAGGTCCAGGGCGCTGCAGCCGATATATCCGTTTCTTGAGGCGTCCGCGATGGCGGAAGAGGCATCCAAATCCGCCGTCGGGAACACCGCCATCGGCGGAATCACCGTGAAATCCGCCTCGATTTTAGATTACTGCCTCAAACGATGGCCCGAGGTTTCATGGCTTGAAACCAACGCTGCCATCGAAGCGGAGCACATCGCCTATTCACGTTTTATCGTCGGAGATTTTGAAACGGCAAAAGGCCTGTATGAAATGATAACGCGGCACAATCCGATGAACTATTCGGCGTGGACGAATATGGGGGTCGTGTTCGAAAGGATGGGCCGAGGCGACAAGGCGCTTGAATGCTACGCGCGCGCATATCAGGCCAATCCCAGACATACTTCGGCTTATTATAACGCCGCGGTGATTTACTGGAAAAGGGGGGACTGGGAGAAGGTGGCGGAGTTTTTCGGGGAGGTCGTGGAAATAGAGCCTCGAAATGACAAGGCCAGGGGATATCTTGATGCTGCCCGCTCAAAAATCGTCAAACAACCTACCGTCTTAAAAACACCATAAACAGCACGGTCATCAGGGCGACCTGTCCGGCCCAGTAGGGGCGAAAAATCTTTCGCCCTCGGAAGTTTTTCGCCGTCGGGGTTCTGCGTCACCGGAAAATGAAGTAGGGGCGAAAAATCTTTCGCCCTCGGGGGCGAAAAATCTTTCGCCCCTACTTCAACAAATCTTTCAGTATGGCATTGACCGCGGAGGGATTCGCGCGGCCCGAAGATTTTTTCATTGCCGCGCCGACGAGAGCCCCGAGCGCGCGTTCTTTGCCGGAACGGTATTCTCCGACGGCGACGGGGTTTTCTGTTATAGCGTCTTGGCAATACTTTTTTATGGCTCCCTCGTCGGTTATCTGGACGAGATTTTTTTCTTTTACGATGTCGGCCACGGTTTTGCCGCGAGAACCCCCCGCAATTTCTTCAAAAACGATTTTCGCCGCTTTGCCGGATATTGCGTTCGAGGATATTAAATTGACTATTTCGGCGAGCGAGGCGGACTGTATCAAATCGTCGTATTGCGAAAAGTTCCCTCCCTTGGGTATGACGTCGCGCGCGTTGAAGCGTCCGAGCAGTTCGTTTATGACCCAGTTGGCGAGAAGTTTGTAAGTTTCGGGTTTCTTGTCCGCCAACGCGCGGGCTGCGGCTTCGAAATAATCCGCCAGAGTTTTTTGGGCGGTGAGAATGCCCGCGTCATAATCGGAAAGTCCGTATTCCGACACGAAACGTCCGCGCTTTGCCGACGGAAGCTCGGCTACCTGCTTGGCGACCATCGTCAAAAATTCCTCGGAAAGCTCCAGCGGCGGCAAATCAGGCTCGGGAAAATAACGGTAGTCGTTGGCTTCTTCCTTGGCGCGCATAAGGCGGGTTTCTTGGGCCGCCGTATCCCAAAGCCTCGTCTCCTGAAATATCAATCCCCCCGACGACAAAACCTCCGTCTGCCTTTTTATCTCATATCCGAGCGCGTCGCGCACACCCTTGGTGGTGTTCATGTTTTTAAGTTCGGTCTTTACACCAAGCGCGGTTTGACCGACGGGACGGATGGACACGTTGGCGTCGCAACGGAATTTTCCCTCCTCCATATTACAATCGGAAACTTCGCAGTATTCGAGCACTGATTTAAGGGCGTTGAGATAAAGCCACGCCTCCTCGGGCGAGGCGATGTCGGGCTCGGTGACTATCTCCATAAGAGGAATGCCGGCGCGATTGTAGTCCACGAGCGTGTGGTCGAGTTCGCGCGATCCGACGGCGTGAAGAAGTTTTCCGGTGTCTTCTTCGAGATGAATTCTTTTTATGCGGATTTTTTTCGGCGGCGCTTTTTCATCGGATTTTATTTCGAGAAAGCCGTCCTCGGCCACGGGAAGTTCGTACTGCGATATCTGAAAGTTTTTAGGCAGGTCGGGATAAAAATAATGCTTCCGCGCGAATATTGATTTTTTGTTTATGCGACAGCCGAGCGCGAAGGCCGAGCGCGCTATGAGCTCTACGGCGCGCCCGTTCAATACCGGCAGAACCCCGGGCTGACCGGTGCATACGGGACAGATATTGGTGTTCGGCGGCGAGGCGAACTCCGTCGAGCAAGAGCAAAATGCCTTGCTTGAAGTTTTGAGGTGAGTGTGGACTTCAAGACCTATGACGGCTTCGTAGTTATTCATTGCGCGGATTTTTTCCCGACGGTCGTCGCGGCCACGGAACCATGGACATAGGATTTCAGGCGCCCGCCGGAGCCGAATCTGTATTCGACCTCGCCAGGCTTCAGCATCCCCAATTCCCGTCGGATGGTCGCGGAGCAGTAGGCGTCGTTCGTTTCAAGAAGTTTTATTTCGTCGGCCAGGCGCTCGTTTTCTTTTTCTAATCGCAAGATATTGTCGAGCATTTTTCTTCTGCCTATCTCCTGCCTGATCAAACGCCTTGAATTCGGATTGACGACGAGATAAACCAGCGCCGAGGCGATCAATATCTTCCTTATCGTCGAGGCGCGGATCTTCATAAAGTTATTTTTTACGCTCAAATATCAACGCCCCCGGATAAGACGCACGATTTCCAAGTTGCTCTTCGATGTAAAGAAGCCTGTTGTATTTGCAAATTCTGTCGGTGCGGGAGGCCGAGCCTGTCTTTATCTGCCCCGTGTTGAGCGCCACGGCAAGGTCGGCTATAAAAGTGTCCTCGGTCTCGCCGGAGCGATGGCTTATCACGGCGGCATAGCCGGACTTATACGCCATATTTACGCACTCGACGGTCTGGGTGAGCGTACCTATCTGATTTACTTTTATCAGTATGGCGTTGCCGATTCCCTTTTTTATGCCCTCGGCGAATATTTGTGGATTCGTGACGAAAATATCGTCGCCGACGAGCTGGATTTTGGAGCCGAGCGAATCGGTGAGTTTTTTCCAACCGGCCCAATCTTTCTCGGAAAGACCGTCTTCTATGGACACGATGGGATACTTCGAAACAAGTTTTGAGTAAAACCCGATCATTGCGTCGGAGGACTTTTTCTTGTCTTCCTTTTCGCCGTCGAGGGTATAAGTTCCTTCTTCGTAAAATTCGCTGGCGGCCGGATCGAGCGCTATGAAAATATCTTTTCCAGGAACATAGCCGGCCTTTTTGACGGCCTCTATTATGACTTCAAGGGCCTCTTCGTTCGAACCCAGATTGGGAGCGAATCCGCCTTCGTCTCCGACGGATGTGACGTAACCGCGGGATTTAAGAACTCCTTTGAGATTATGGAAAATTTCGGCCCCCGCTCTTAAGCCCTCGCGAAAGTTCGGCATTCCGGCCGGAGATATCATAAACTCCTGAAGGTCAACGTTATTGTCGGCGTGCGCGCCGCCATTTATTATGTTCATCATCGGAACGGGCAACTTAAAATCGCCCGAAGCAATCCCGAAGGCCTCTCTTATATAAAGGTAAAGCGGCATTTTTTTTGAGACGGCCGCGGCGCGGGCGACGGCCAGAGACACTCCTAATACGGCATTGGCGCCGAGGTTGGACTTATATTCCGTGCCGTCGAGCGCGAGCATCGCGGCGTCGAGTTTTTTCTGGTCGAAGGCGTCCATTCCCGCCACGGCGGGAGCGATATTGTCGTTGACGTTAGAGACCGCTTTAAGCACTCCTTTGCCGAGATAGCGCTTTTTGTCGCCGTCTCTCAATTCAAGCGCCTCCCTTTCACCCGTGGACGCTCCCGACGGAACTGCGGCCGATGCTATGACGCCGTCGTCTAAAACGGCCTCGACGGATACGGTGGGATTTCCGCGCGAATCGAGTATTTCCAAGGCCCTGAGGGTTTTGATTTTGGACATGGCTTTCTCCTTATGAGTGGAAAATATTTTTTGACGAATGGCGACTGATACTGAAAATCAATATCGCGCCGCTTACGTTTCCCGACTTCAAAGATTCTATCAAATGGCTCCGTGATTTTAAAAAACCCACTCCGCTTCGCGGAGCGCCTCCGATACCGCTCCGGCAAGGCGCGCGGCGGATTTATCGTCCAGAGAGACTGCGCCTCGGCGAACGGCGTCGCGCAGACGCTTCAATTCCCGAAGCGCTTCCCGTCGAACTTTGGGAGATTTGTCGCGCCACAGCCCGACGAGAAGTTCCAATGTGTCGTCGTTGGCGAGACCGGCCAGCGACTTGGCTATGTTAGCGCGGATGAGTGGGTTTAAGTTCGTTGACATCTCTTTAAGAAACGTCAGGCATCCGTTCGGCGAGACCGAATAAAGCTCGCGCGCATGAGACGCTATGCGCTCCCTTGCAGCATCAAGCGCGACCGATGAATCTTCGTCTATATAGGTGGCGTCGCCTATGCTTTCAAGCACTTTGGCCCGACCGCCGTGGACAGCCGCGTTCTGAGAGTCCGACGGAAAAAGCGCCCCGCCCTTGAGTATCTCTTCAATCTGTCTTTGTCTTATGTCGAGCCCGAGTCGAAGTTGTTCCTCAAAATGTCTGTTCTTGATATTTTTTTCTTCTTTGAGTTCCCCTATTGCGCGAATGGAGTTTTCCTTTTCGTACTTCAAGGCCTCTTTCATCCTTTCGAGTTCCACCGCGCGGGCGGCGGCGACGTTTTTGAGTTTTTCATTTTCTTCGACGACAATCGCGACTTTGCGCTCATATTTTTTGATTCGGCCCGGCATTATGAAAACAATGACGATATTGACGATAATAAACGCCGCCGCCGCGGCTGCAAACAAAGCGGCGGTCGCCTTCGTGACGGCATACATCGGCGGAGGCGGCGGCTCGGCGACGATGGGAAAATGCGGGGCGAGCGGTGGCGCGGGCTTAACGGCCGCGGCGGGTTTTGCGGCCGACGACGCCGGAGCCGACTTCGGTGAGGCGGAAGGCGGAGCGGTACGCTCCATTATATTTTTCGTTACATCGTAAAGGTTGGCTATTCTGGCGTCGGAAGGGTTGTAAACCCTCGCCTTTTCAAGATAGCCGAGCGCTTTTTTGTAATCGCGGGCGTTATGCGCATCCTGCGCGCCGTCGTAAAAAATCCTGGCCGCGAACTCCGCTATCTTGGTATTGCCCGGCTCAAGAGCCGCGGCATGAGCGGCATTTGAAGCCGCCGATTCTATATCGCCTTGGATGTATTTTTCCATGGCGGCGTTAAAATATATGGCGGCGTCGGTTTCATTCTGCGTTAATTGTGCCGACGCGCGGGGCACAAACGCCGCGAACATTATCAGCAGGCACGCGAAAAAACGACGCGGGCGCGGCGCGTGGATATTTACCGATGGCCGCAACGATAACCGCCGGCAAACGGGTGAGTAAGCCCTTGAATAAATGTTGTTTTTCATCGTCCCTCCATATCCATAACCGTCTGAATGCGCCGCAAAAATCCCAGCGCCTCGGAATTGGTCGGCTGTATTTTTATGACTTCGAAAAGCTCGCCTTTGGCGTCGGTATATTTTTTTTCGGCGGCAAAAAGACGCGCGCGCGCCAAATAAGAGTAAATCCGCGCCTTTTCGTTGTCGGGCTGGGCGCCTATTATCCAGAGGGCGTTCTCGACGACACTCGCATAATCTCCCTTTTTGTAATCCGTCTCCATCTCGAACATTTTTCTTTTTACTATGGCCTCGCTCGTGATGGCTTTGATTTCGGCAAGCATTCTGCGGGCATCCTCGTTGCGAGGATCTATCTTGAGTATCTGACCCAACTTTGCTTCGGCGCGGGCATATTTTTTTTCGCCGAAGTCCCGAGCGGCCGATAAATATATTGACGATATTTTTCTTTCTCTGGCGAGGCGGTCGCGCTCGTCGGAGAGAAATTTTCTTTCGAGCGCCGCGCTCCTTGATATGGCGGCGCGCTCGTACTCGAGATTTCTGAGTTCCTCTTCGGCGCGAAGCTCGGCCGCCGTCGGCTCGACGGAAAACCGCGTCGTGACCGTGAAAATGTGCGCTATGCCCAAAGGATGATAAAACATCCCGTAGTCAAAACTCGCGCGGCGAAACTCCAGGCCGAATCCCGCGGATACGGATTTTTTGTTGAGGCCGGCGCGCCATGTGATTCCGCGCGGATATTCGTACCGGGCGCCGACGAACCACTTAAGCGCGGCGGAAGCGGAGAAAGCCGCCTGATAAAGCAAATCGAAACTCGCCGATGCGCGGCGATGAGCAAAATAATGCTTGATGCCGCCGCGCAGCGACGGCCGTATCTCGTCGGCGCCGACATAAGACGGCGCCGCGCTTTGGACGGCGAGGCCGGCCTCGACATCGTCCAGATAGAACATCGCGCCCAAATCGCACGTAACGGCTGACGCGGAGTAATCGGCCACGCTTTTGGTGTAATATTTCAGGGCTCCGGCGGCCACACAACCTCCGCCGATGTCGCGCGAATATCCCGTCTTCATCATTATTTCCGAGGCGCCGAAACTGCCGGTGTCCTCGCCGAGTTCATTGGTGCCCGGCACGTCGCCAACGGACACGCCGGAGACGGAAGTCCACAGCGTGCGACACCCCTTAAAAGATGAAAGAGTGGTCTCAAGAGGTAAAACGTAAACGGCCGAATACCGGTTCGCGCCCTCGAAAAGCGGCGAAAATGTCAGCGATACTTCCTCTCGAAATCTCGACGAAAAACCGGCGGGATTATAATATTCGAACCCCGTGCCGCCCGCGCCGAGGGCGTCCGCGGATTGTCCGGAGGACTCCATGTTTTCGAGGGCGTGCCCCGACGAGCCGCGTTCCTGGAACCACGCGAAAGACCTTCCCGTGAAAGATAGCGCCAACGCGGCAAGAAAAGCGGCCGCGCGATGTTTTTTCATTTTTTGGCCAGTTGGGCGATTTTTTCTATAAGCGTCGCGATAGGAAACGGCTTCTCAAGATAGGCCGCCACATTAAGCTCGCTCTTGCTCTCGAGAAGCTCTTTGAGTTTGGCGTGGGCGGTAATCACTATCACCGGCGCCGAGGCCGTCAACGGATCGCTCTTGATTTTTGCGGCGAACTCTCTGCCGTCCATTTTGGGCAGCATCAAATCAAGCACCACGACATCGGGGAGGAATGAAGTCATCTTCTCGAGAGCGTCCTCTCCGTCGAGCGAGATTTCGACTTCGTGGCCCGCATGTTCGAGCGCCATCGCCACAATCTCGGCGATGTCTTGTTCGTCTTCGACAACGAGTATTTTGGACATAAACGCGCCTCCTAATGTCGGGATTAAGTGGTAAGGATTAAGTTTTGTATTTTTTGCCTAATCCTTATCACTTAATCCTTAATCCTAATTGTAAATCATCTTTTTATGACGGCAATTTTTCTTCTCAATTTTTCGCCCGCGGCGGCGACCTCCAGAATGTACACGCCCGACGCCACCGTCATACCGTCGTCATTCTTTCCGTCCCACAAAATCTCGTTGGCGTATCCGGACTCTTGACTCCTTGCGCCGTCGGCGGCGGCCGCGTATTTGCGAACTTTTACAAGATCTCCGGCCAGAGTGTAAATTCTTATTTCGACGTCCGATGCGACGGTAAGCGTGTAAATTATTCTTGTTTTTTCCCTGAGCGGATCGAACGGATTAGGATAGTTGGCCAGGGACATAACGCCGCGGGATGGGGCAAGCGCCGCCAAAACCGAAACGTATCCGACGCCGCGGAGCACAAAACGCAAACGGCCGCCGGACGCAACCGGAAGAGTAGGCGCCAAAATCCAGCGGGAAGCGTTTTCGTCG
>JASEHK010000200.1 GCA_030018875.1 Endomicrobiia bacterium
CGAGGGTACGATATCAAGCACACCCCACATTGTTGCGACGTCAAAACTGTCCGCGGGAAGATTCAACTCGGCAAGTGGCCGCTCGTAAACTTTCAGGCCGAGGATTTTGCGGCAATGCTCGACGGCAACGGGCGAAATCTCGACGCCGTCGCAATCCCAACCGTCCGCCGAAGCGGCTTTCATAAAATAGCCGAAGCCGCAACCGACGTCCAGCAGTTTCCCGCCCGGCCGCGAAAGCGCGTTGATTTTCTTCAGGGCGCGGGCGAATATTTTTTTCTTGGAATGGAGATAAACGAGTTCGTTATTTTCCGACGGCGGAGCGGGTGTCGGCTCGATTAACGAAGACGTTTCCGTCGCCACCGCCGAAAAAAGTCCGCAATCCAAGCATATAAGGCCGTCGGGGTTTTTTGAGCGGCGGGTATTTCCGCCGCAAACCGCGCAGACGGGATTATTTAATTCCGGTGATTTCATATAATTTTTTTTCTACCGCCTTCGCGCACGCGCTCCACGAAAAATTAGTCAGAACATACTCCCTACATTTGTTCCGCAGCGCGGGCGACTTATAATCCTGCGATTTAATAAACCGAGCCATACCTTCGGCAATCGAAGCCGCCGAGGCGTCCTTAAAAATAAACTCGCTCCCCAACCCGCCCAGTATTTCTTCATTGGATCCCACGGGGGTGGCCAAAACCGGAACTCCAGACGAGAGCGCCTCGACGGTAACCAGGCCGAAGCCCTCGAGCATTCTGGTCGGCAGAACGAAAAAATCGGAGGCGCGATAGTAGTCGGGAAGGTCGGCGTCCGGTATACGCCCGGCGAATGTGACCGAGTCGGCGGGACATCGGTCCGAGGCAAGGGCAGTAAGTTTGTCTTTCAGATAGCCGTCGCCGCCGATTACAAGCCGCGCCGACGGAAATTTAACCGCGACGTCCGCGAAGGCCTCTATGAGATTTTCAAGGCCCATTCTCGAGACGAGATTCCGCAAAGTAAAAATCATAATGCCGCCTGACGGAACACGCGCGGAGTTTCTGACGTCCGCCACGCGCGGGTCGCCGTCGGGCGCGGGCGAAAATACTTCCGTATCAACGCCCAGATGCAGCACCTCGGATTCGATGCCGTGATTTTCAAGAAGACGACAGCGCATAAACCGACTGTTTACAAAAACCGCCGAGGCGGATTTAAGAACCGCGCGCTCGGCCATTTTTCTTAGGAAAGAGCCGGCAATCCGTCGGACAAAGCCCTTGCCGAGGTCGTCGCAGCGTATCTCATATTCTTCGTGCCACGGCGAATAGTGAAACGCTATGGCCGGAACTCGCCGGACAGCGCGCAAAAACCATCTTGACGTGAACGGTTGATGGAATATCATGACATCGGCGGGTATGTCTCTGCCGACGGAAGATGCCATGCGTATAAGTTTTGAGGGGTTCGAAAAATGCCGGAAAACCTCTATACCGCCTATATTTTCCCGCGACGCTTTGCCGCGAATACCTCTGGTGACCACGGAAACTCTGTGACCCATGCGCGAAAGCGCCGAGGATATCTCCCATGCGGCGCGCGCGGAGCCGCCGTTTTCGTCGGGCGATATAATGTCCGCGACGGAAAGCACGTTAAGTTCTCTGACGTTGGATAGAGCGCCGGATTTCAGCGTATCTCCTCCAGAATCTCCGCGAACTTCGTATAAACGTTGCGCGGGTCGTAGAGCGCCGCGCGGGCAAGACCTTTGACGACAAGGCGTTTTTTTATATCGTCGCCGCTAATAACGGTCAGAATCGAAGCGGCGATGGATTCATCGGAACGGGGATTAAAATAAGCGCAGGCGTCCCCCAGCACTTCGGGCATACACGATACTTCCGACGAGGCCACGGGACATCCGCATGCCATGGCCTCGAGAGGCGTAAGCCCGAAACCTTCGGCCAGCGACGGAAAAACAAAAAGCGATGCGGCGCCGTAAAGGGCGGGCATATCTTCTTCGGGCGGATGCGCTATAACGACGGCGCCCGGAGATAACGGACGGTAGTTATCCCCCACACCCGCAAGCGCCAAGGGATAATTTTCTCTTACTTCCGACGGAAGCAGACCGTGCGCCCGCTCCAAGGCACGGACGTTTTTGTGCGGTTTGGAGTTGCCGACGTAGAGGATATAATCCTCCGGCAGCGAATACCTGCCGCGCAGGGATTTTTTCTCGTCTTCGGACGACGGACGGAACATCGAGTCGACGCCGGGACTTATTATCTTTATCTTGTCGGCCGGTATCCGGAGCCGGATTCCGAGTTCCTCGGCGGAAGTCCGGCTTAAAGTGATTACCGCCGCCGAACTTTTGGAATAGATTTTAAGAAGAAACTTCTCGTAAATCATTCTTGACGACGTGGAGACGCCGGAAAAAGAATGCAGATATGTCACGTCGAAAAAAGAGGATATCTTGGCCCCTTTGAATAAAAGAGGCACCTTGGCGTAGGGAGAATAGAAAAAATCGGCGTTAAACTCGCGCGCCATTCGGGAGAGTGTCAGATGGTCGTAAACAAAGCGTATATTTTCCCGCCGCCTCCGCACTTGACAGGCCGCGATTTCCGGGATATTTCCGTCAACGCGCTGATTGAGCGCCAGCATAACTTCGTAGCGGCCCGAAGAGCACATACCCGCCAGCAAATGCCGGAGAAATTTCCTGCCGCCGGTAGGCGTCGCCGTGAGTTCTCTTGCGTCAACGACTATTTTTTTCATAAAGTTCGCACAGTTTAAAGTACGCGAAAATACCGCCGAGCGCAGCCGAGATACTGATGAAAAGCCCCCGCCATCCGTCCAGAAATCCCTTCATAAAAAAATATTTTCTTACGAATATCGCCGCCGGCCGCGCGAAAACCTCGACGACGACCGACGATAAGGACGGCTTCTTCCCTGCGGCTAAGGCCTCGGAGGCCATGCGCGAGGTATACCTTTTGGTTTTGTCCATCCAG
>JASEHK010000201.1:0-547 GCA_030018875.1 Endomicrobiia bacterium
ACAGACTCGTTCGCACCTTCCCGGTCAAAAGCATATTCATTAAGCCTTTTTTTAATTCTTCAATTTTGCGTTTGACATTTGTGACTTCTGTAATTTTTGTATCTAAACCAGACAATACATCAGCAATATTTTTCTGTTCAAGAACCGGCGGGCATGGAAACATTATCGAACCCATAACATTATTCATGAGCTTTGGATTTCCGACATAACTAACATGCCGTTTCGTGCGAGTTGACAGCACGTATGCCAAAAATCTGGCATCGATTACCTGTACGTCTTTTGGTTTAATTGTTCCACAAACATTCGTGCAGTTGAACTTGCCATTTCGATAGAAAACTGTTCCCGCATGTGCGCCATCAGTTGTCCACGTTACGTATTCTCCCGCGAAGTCATTCGAAGACAAGAAACCGAAGACCCCATCATTTTTGCTTTGTGACGAATATACAGGATATATTCCAGAATGAGCGTTAATTTCCGCTTGATTAATTACTCTGCCCCGCCCCAATTCCCCGACGGCACCCACCGTTTTTATAGCCCAGATCTCCGG
>JASEHK010000201.1:557-2941 GCA_030018875.1 Endomicrobiia bacterium
GATTTCGGTTTTCTTAAACTTTTTATGCCCGATGCCGCGGGTTAGGAGTTGGCGCATCAGGCCTTTTTTTAGTTCTTTGGTTTTTTCGATTTCAGTGGAAACATTGTCGATCAATGCATCTATTTCCGACAATATGATGGAGATTTTTTTCTGTTCATGGAGCGGGGGACATGGTATTGAAACTCCGGACAGATTCCCTTTTGAAACCCCATACACTGACCCACCCGTCGCAATTTTAACCAAACTTTGATGAACAATTGGCACATATTGCAAATAACCCCTAAAACCATCAGCGAACCTATTGCCTTTATCTCTAAGTAAAATTGTGTGCAAACCTCCGACGATGCGCTGGTTACCGACATTAACGACCTCAACGGAAACGCCGACACCAGCATAGTCTTCAGATGCATCTGCCATAGCGAGATCGCCATTTTTTAGCAAAGGAATTCCTTCGACTTTCGCGGCGGCAATTTTCGGCAATTCTATCCTGTCACATTGAAGTTTGGTCTGCCACTTCGTGTGTATATCTCCGTAGTGCAAATACCCAATTTCTCCTGAGGAATTCAAATCGTCCCTGGAATTATTAGCGGTACGGAGAAAATCAAAGGATTCACCAAAAGTGGTAACACCCCAATCCACCGGAATCTCGCCGGCTGGGGTTTTTTTGAATTTCTGTCCCATCTTCAAATTGCCTATCTGGTTACTCATTAGATGCCCCTAAAATCTTTTCAAGAAATGCCAAAGACATTTTTTGGTGCAGATCGTACGGCAAGCCGGGCGGGGGCGAATTGCCGACATCAAAACCGGCACGGGAAAATTCCGTAGACACCAACTCCAAACTATCCTGAAGACGGGAACTTTTCATATACTCCGAGACGTCGTCTTTGACCACCCCGTCCAACGTTTGCCAAAGGTTCGAGAGCGCGGCAAAAATCGCCGACCAGTTCAGCCACTTGGGACGGGCTTCATCCGACAACGCCGATGAAACGAACTCCCACCATTTTTTATATGAAAGCCAAAACTCCACTTTTTTGCCTTTGCGCCTTGAAAGCACCAGCCCGGATTTGGACATATCCAAAAGCGTCTGATGAACTCCCTGCCAGAAAAATCCCGCGGCATTGGCGATTTCCCTGGGAGACGCGCCTTCGTGCGTCATCAGATAGAGAATAATTTCGGACTTGCCGCCCACGCCAAAAAGCGAGCGCAGAAGAAAACGCAGGTTTGTTTTGGCGTTTACGGGCGACTCGTTGCCCGGTTTTTGTATTTTAAGAACCGGCCTGTTGAAACCGAATTTAAGAAAAGACGGGTCGGCCTTTTCTTTTGAAACCGTCGGATGAGGGCGGCCGGTTTTTTCCTTAAATAAAACTTCTTCCGGCTTCGCGGAATTTTTAGGGTTGAGTTTGGCGCAAAAATTTATCAAGTTATGCCATTTGCGCTTAGCGCCGCCGTTATCCAGCAGATACTGCAAAACTCCGCCCGTAAGCCGCGCGGCGCCGTCTTCGCGGGATTTGATGATATTCCTCAACCTCGGCGTGTCAAGCCACTGGCCATTGACCTGAAGCCACGCCAAAATCTCGTCGAACAGACGCGGCTCGTAGCGGCCTATCTCAAGCGAAAACACAAGCAGGGATTCGGGGTCGATTACCCACTCTTCTTCGACGGCGGAGTCGCCCAGTAAACCCAAAGCGGACCACTGCCGCCAAGTAAATGTCAGAAGCCGGTCCAGCAGTTGCTCTCTATATTCTATCAGCGACATCTTTATGCCCCATTCCTGTAAGTATTTTTTTGAGTTCGCCTCTGTAAACCTCGGATACATCGTGCGTCATACTCCATTTGGCGGCGGCGAGCAACTCTTTCGCGGTCGGTTGAAGTTCAACCAAATCCGAGTAATGCTTGCCGCCCTGATCCACCGCGGCGTACAGTTTAAAGTGTATCTGGTCGTAGCGGCTGAAAAAACGAACTGTTAAAAACTGCCCGTAATGGCATACTTCGGCCCTGACAAGCACACCTTCCGGCAGGCCGAAATCCAAAGCGGAGGCCGGCCCCGGGTTAAACCAGTCCTCTTTAAGGCCAAAATCTCTCGCAACTTTCTTAACGGCTTCGACAAGAGCCGGCGGGAAGGGGTCAGGCCGGCTCAAAACTTGAGCGTCTTTGTCGCCTCCGACGAGCGCAACAACATCAACATCCGTTGTGGTGCGCGAAACCAGATGCAAAGCATGAAGAGCCGAACCGCCGCATACCAGCAAATCCAGCGGCCCGCTTTTTAGGGCCTCGAGTTGTTCGCCCAAGGCGGACAAAATCCGGTCTATCTCATCTTTGCTTTTGAATAACATATCTAAATTTTGTAGCCGAGTTCTTTAAGATAACCCTTTACTTTTTCCTCG
>JASEHK010000202.1 GCA_030018875.1 Endomicrobiia bacterium
CCGCAGAAAATATCCCTGCGATTATTATCGTCCCGTATTTTACGAACTGCTGTTTCGGGCGCCGACGCCTTTTAATATCTCGGAGCGCGCGGTTATTTCTATTTTATCTTCGCCTAATATCTTTGCGATAATTTTAAGCGGTTCAATCTCATATTTAATCTCCACAAAGGCATTATACTTCATATAATCGTCGGCGAAAGGCGACATAAGAAGACGCGCGAGATTGAGGGGATTTCCTTGCGCCGAAAATGTATTGATGACGGGGAAGCGGTTTATCTCAATCTTAAACTCAAGTTTTTCTTTTTGGAGTTTGCGGCCGTCTATTCCTTTCGCCGTAAGGTAATTGATAAGTTCTTCTTTTACCTGTTCGTCGTCAAAATTTTGGTGGAGTATCAAATCGGTTCCGTAGCGGGCGGCGGAAAGTAGTTGCTGGCGTGTAAGAACATATCTTGAAGTGTCAACTATAAAACAAAGAAGCAGTATTATTATGGGGAATAATATTACCGTCTCTATGAGCGCCTGTCCTCTTTTGGGAAGTGGGAAGTGGGGAGTGGGGAGTCGGTAGCGGGGAGGCGGGAGTGGTGTTTTCATTTTTGTTCCCATTTTCGTATTAACACGGCAAGCATTTTTCCAATATGGATAACTGCCAAACTTCCAATCTTTCGCGCGGTCTTTTATCCACTAACCACTTCCCACTTACTATTTCTCAATGCGCCAACGGCGCGCCGACGGGCACCAGATGCGCTTCCCAACCATATTCAAGCGTAGTCCCCGTCAAATTATTTTCGGGGTTGGCGGACTCATCGTGTCTTTTTATCGGCGTTTCACTTGAAGTCATCGCGTATGTGACTGATACCGCCGCGATAGCGCTTACTGTCGCGGCAAGAGTCCCCGCTACTGTGGCAAGCGCCCCGCCTATAATGGGTATACTGCCCACTTCCCCGGCAAGACGCGACATCTCTTGTAAACTTTCGTTCAACCGCGTCATAGCGATAGGCAGTGTCCGGATTGACATACCCGTGGAGTTATTTTTTTCCAAAGGGAAAGACGGTCCGCGCGGGTTGTACGCCGCCGCGGAAGCAACCGCCGTTGTGACGAGCCACGGATTGGTGAATCTTATACCGAGCAATCTCCCAAAGACGGGGTAACCTTTCGGCTGCGATTTAACGACGGCAACGGTGATTTTTCTGTTCGCGCCGAACCAATTTTCATTATCTATGTAATACCATGAAACATCGTCGGTGCGGTGTTCTTCCGGCAAAAATACATGGGCGTGCTTCCCGGGCGGCCAGCTCACTTCGTAAACCTTTGTTTTATAATATTTTATTTTCAAATCATTTTTTTTAAGCCCTGATATTTTAAGAGGCGACACCACCGCCAGTCGCGCTCCTGTCTTATTGCCCTCGGAGTCGTACTGCTGGCGACCTGCGATTTCATTGGCTATCAATTGAGAAACCACCGGATACATGTCAACAAGTTTTTTCTGCGCTTCGGAATAAGTTTTTACTAAAGAAGCAAGCGCGGCGACGTGGCGGCTTTCTTCGCGGCTCTCAAACCCGAGGCCGAGCAATGTCGGCGGCATTTTACATTGAGCGTCGCCAGGATGGCCGACATATTGTTGGTTGTAAAGCGCTATGGGGGTAAGAGCAGGGAAAGCGCCCGCGGCGAGCGCGCGTCCTATGGAATTATTAAGATAACTGATGGTATTTAAGACCCGCGCCTGATACTGGGCGACGGCAAGCGCGGCATTATCGGCGGCGTTCTGCATCATCATACGCTCCTGAAGCAATTTGGCGATATTGATGATGGCGGCCCACGCCCCTATAAGGGCGAACATCATCAGGATAAAATACGGGAGCGCCTGCGCGCTGTCCGGGCGCGCTCGATGATGACGGGGCGGGTTTTTCCGTCGGAGAAGGTGTTTTAGGAGCATATCCGATTTAGCCGTTTATAAAAATAAACCGGCGTTTTTGAAGGGGGACAAGAATCTTTTGGCTGCGATTTTTTCAACTTCTTTTTTACCATTCTTTTGCGCCCGGATATGCTTTTAGGAGAAAATCTTTATCGGGTGATTTCACCATTCGCGCTCTGGCGTTGGTCGGAAGCGTAAATGGTATAGCCCATCGCGAGTAAAAACTTCCCGCGCGGCCGTCGGTTATTATGAATGGGTCAAGTTCTCCCAAAAGCGGCTGTAAGACGCCCGCGAACATAAGTTTTGTGGCATGCTTTACATTTATATTATATGTATAGATGTAATTGTCCTGATGGTCTTTGTTTTTGACGCCTAACGGGGTCTTCCTCCAAACGCTGGCATTTATGGGGATAAAGTTATCTATGGAAAAATGCGGCGCAAGCAGAGCAAAAGCCGCCACTTCCACTATCTCATCCACATCCCGACGGCTGGATGCCACGACGGCGGCGCGGCAGGAGGCAAATGCCGCCTCGTTGGCGATGAGCGCGTTTATGGTAATGAGGGATATCTGTATTATCGTAAATATCACCGCCGTCAGAAACAGCACAGTCACGATGAGGTTCTCAACCAACCCTTGAGCGCTCTCGTCGGAAAGAATACCCCATTTTCCGCTTTTTCGCGCCGAACGACAAGAATAAGGACAAGCCCCGAACCGCCGTATTCGGCGAGGACAATACAACGACGACGACAACTCCCACGTTGCCGAAGACGAAGATAGCGCCGAGGTCGCCATGGCCCTGACGTGATTTTCTTTGCTCATATAAAAATAACCGACTACTTACATAGTAAATGGTGAATAGTAAACAGGCTGCCTGTATATTAAACGCGTTATTCGACTCTCACATTGAGTTTGCCGACTGTTGTCTGAAATCCGACAAGGTCGCTCAAGAGTACGCCTATTTCGTACTCTCCCGTCGGTAAATCCTTAATCGCTCCCAATGATATCTCATTGATGAATC
>JASEHK010000203.1 GCA_030018875.1 Endomicrobiia bacterium
CGCTAAATGGCATAGACACGGTGCTGCATCAGGCGGCGCTGCGCTCGGTTCCGCGCTCCGTGGACGATCCGATATCGTCCAACGATGTCAACGCCACAGGAACTCTCGAACTTCTCATGGCCGCGCGCGCGGCCGGGGCGCGCAGGGTAGTCTACGCCTCGTCGTCGTCCGTCTACGGCGATTCCAAAATATTTCCGCAAAAAGAATCTCACCCGACTTCTCCTTTGTCTCCCTACGCCGTCAGCAAACTCGCTGGGGAAAACTACTGCCGGGTATTCTCAAAAACTTTCGGCCTTGAGACGGTGAGTCTCAGGTATTTCAACGTCTTCGGCCCCAGGCAGAATCCCGAGTCGAAGTATGCGGCCGTCATACCCAAGTTCATAGAGAGCGCTTCGCTTGGCCGGCCTCTTGAGGTGCACGGCGACGGAAAACAGTCCAGGGACTTCAGCCACGTTTACAATGTCGCGCGGGCCAATCTTCTGGCCGCCTCGGCTCCGTCCTCCGTCGCGCGAAGCGGGCAGGTCTTCAACATTGCCTGCGGCGAAACTCACTCCCTCGTCGAAATAATAAGAATTCTCGAGCGCATATTTGGCGCAAAACTTCATATCGGCAAGACGCCGTCACGGGCCGGCGACGTCAGAAAAACGCGCGCCGACATATCGAGCGCGAGAAAAACGCTCGGCTACGAGCCGTCGGTCGGCTTTGAGGACGGTCTTAAAATGACCGTCGCATGGTTTCTTGGAAACAAAAATCCCCGCTTGCTTCTTACCTCCACAGAAGGTAAACAATGAAACTTATAGTCACGGGCGGCGCGGGCTTCATAGGTTCGAATTTCATAAGGATGATTTTGACGTCGGCGCGGCCTTACAAGGTTTTGAATTACGACAAACTGACCTACGCCGGAAACCCCGAAAATCTTCGCGACGTCGAGCGCCGTTCGGGATATGATTTCATCAAAGCCGACATCTGCGACACTGCCCGCGTCCGTCGGACAGTATCGTCATTCAAGCCCGACGCGATAATCAATTTCGCCGCCGAAACTCACGTGGACCGCTCCATTCTGGGCGCCGCGGATTTCGTAAAAACCGATGTCTTCGGCACTCACGCTCTGCTTGAAGCCGTAAAAGAGTTCAAGGTTCCGCGCTACATACAGATATCCACCGACGAAGTTTACGGCTCGACGGAAAAGGGCTCTTTTACGGAGACGTCATCCCTAGTCCCCAACAGCCCGTACGCCGCCTCGAAAGCCGCAGGCGACCTTCTTTGCCGCTCGTATTTCGTCACTTACGGTCTGCCGGCGATAGTAACCCGCTCGTCGAACAACTACGGCCCTTGCCAGTATCCCGAAAAGGTCATCCCGCTGTTCATAACCAACGCTCTTGAAGGCTCTTCGCTTCCGCTTTACGGCGACGGCAAAAACGTCAGAGACTGGATTTACGTCGAGGATAACTGCCGCGCGGTAGAACTGGTCTTGAGGCGGGGGCGTCCGGGAGAGATTTACAATATCGGCGGCGGTAGCGAGGTCGAAAACAGATTCCTCGCGCGCGAGATTCTGGAACTCCTCGACAAGCCGGCGTCCCTCATAAAAAAAGTCTGCGACCGCCCGGGCCACGACCGCAGGTATTCTCTTAACTCGTCAAAAATCAAAAAACTCGGTTTCAGTCCCTCGACGGACTTTGGCGACGGCCTCAGAAAAACAGTCGAATGGTACCGCGATAATCCCGTCTGGTGGAAGAAACTAAAAAACGCAGATTTCAAGTCGTATTGCCGACGACAATACGGGAGCCGCAGGAAGGGCGGGGCCGCTAAATTATGAAAATTCTCATAACGGGTGTATCAGGCCTGTTGGGCTCAGAGGTTTACTCCCGGTTGACGGCTTCGGGCAAACACGAGGTCTTCGGTCTAAGCCGCCGCCGGCCGGACTTCGTCGCGCGGGAAAATCACATCTCGGCGGATATCTCGGATTTTCAGGATGTCTACTCAAAAATAACCGGAATAAACCCCGACATCGTCATAAACACCGCAGCGATTTCCAATGTGGATGAATGCGAGCGCTCCGGAGTTGTGGCCTACAGGATAAACGCCCTCGGCGCCAGGAACGTTGCCGAGGCCGCGCGAAGGTTCGACGCTTATTTAATTCACATCTCCACGGATTACGTGTTCGGCGGCGCGACTGCGCCCGGCAAAGAGGGCTATAGGGAATTCGACGAGCCATCGCCGGTAAACGAATACGGCAAGTCAAAACTTTGGGGAGAATACTTCGTGTCGCGCTCCGGCGCCGCCAATTCCATCATAAGGACATCGTGGCTTTTCGGCCCGTCGGGCGCGAATTTTGTCGCCACAGCGGCCTCAGAGGGAAAAGTCATGGCTGCGACCGACATGACCAGTTCTCCGACGTATTCCTTCGACCTTGTCGAGGCGCTCTCGCGCCTCGCGGAATCGGCCGAGACCGGAATGCGTCTTACCGGAATCTATCATCTGACGAACTCAGGATGCGCTTCCAGATACGACATCGCCGAGTTCGTCGCCGAAACTTTGGGACTTCCGAAACAGAGGATTCAAAAAGTCCTGCGCGCCGACCTCAAACTTGCCGCCACGCGCCCCGCTTTCTCGGCAATGGACAATTTCCTGTGGCGCGCGGAAGGTTTTAGACCTTTGCGTCCGTGGCAGGAAGCCGTAAAAGAATATCTAATCAATAATCAACACATACACGGGCGAGGATGAATAAACCATGAAAAAACTCTGCGTCATAGGAACGGGTTACGTCGGACTGGTGACGGGCGCCTGTATGTCCGAACTCGGACACAGCGTAATCTGCGTTGACAGCGACAAAAACAAGATACGAGGGCTGAAAAAATTCAAAATGCCCATATACGAAAAAGGCCTGAAAGAACTCGTGGCCGCGAATGTCCGTCGGGGGCG
>JASEHK010000204.1 GCA_030018875.1 Endomicrobiia bacterium
CCGACGAGGCGCTTCGAGCCTATGACTATTGTTCCCGCGGTGCCGACGGCCTCGACATCTCCCCTGAAAACATTTCCGTTCGAATCGGGTTTGTAAACGCGCCTCATTGAGTTCCAGTCGCCCATATCGTCCCACGGGATTTCAAGGGGCATTATGGCGACGCGGTCGGATTTTTCGACGACGCTGTAGTCTATGGACACGGAAGGAAGGGTGCGGTAGATTTTTATGAGCGCCTCGTCCGATACGAAAACGCCGGAGGCGGCCTCAGCGACGAGCGGGGCGATGCGCGCGTAAAATGACGGGTTATGCTTTTTGATTTCTCCCAGAAGTATCGAGGGTTTTACGACGAAGATACCCGCGTTCCACAGATAGCCCCGTTTGAATATCTTTGCAGCCTCGGACGGAGGCGGTTTCTCCACGAACCGCGAGGCCGCACGGACGCGCGAGCCGGCCCAAAGCTCTCTTCCCGTCTTGACGTAACCGTAGCCGGTATCGGGGCGGGTCGGCTTTATGCCGAATAGAACGATGGAACCTTTTCGCGCGGCGGCGGTGGCGGCGGCTCGCACGGACGAGGCAAAAGCCGGATTGTTCTTAATCAAGTGGTCGCTGGGGCATATGACCATGGGCTCGTCGCCCGACGAGGCGAGAACTCTCATTGCGGCCACAGAAGCGGCGGCGAGGGTGTTTCTTGACGAGGGTTCCGAGATTATATTTCTTTGCGGCCAGCGGGCCGACAGAGAAACGATGTCTTCTTTGACGGCGAATTTGTGCTCGGCGTTCGTTACGACGAATATCTTATCGGAAGGTATGAACGATTCAAGCCGCAGGAAACACTCGCCCAAAAGCGAGCGCTTGCCGAACTTGATTAAAAACTTCGGCCAGTAAGCTCTTGAACGCGGCCAAAGTCTGGCGCCGGCTCCTCCTGCGAGAATCACGCCGGATATGCCGGTCATTTTTTATCCTTGAAAAAATCCATCGTTTTTTTGAGGCCTTCATCAAGCGAGACCGACGGGCGCCATCCGAGAACCGACGCGGCCTTTGACGTGTCGAGAAAACTCTTGAAGAGCTCTCCCTTTCGGGGGGATTTGAAGACGGGCGGCTTCGAATATCCGCTGACGGCGGCGGCCAGCGAGGCGAACAGTGTGTTTACGTCGGTGGCGACGGCGGTTCCGATGTTTATTATTTCATTGTCTCCGGAGGATAGCGCCAAAAGATTGGCCGCGGCGATGTCGCCGACAAAAACGTAATCGCGCGACTGGCGGCCGTCGCCGTAAATGAAGCACTCCTCGTTTTTCAACAGTCGAAGCGCGAATATCGCCACGACGCCCGCCTCGCCGTGCGGGTCCTGTCTGGGGCCGTAAACGTTGCCGTATCTCAACGCCGTGAACTTCAACCCAAATTGGGCGGCATAATATTTGAGATAAAACTCGGACGAGAGTTTCGATATACCGTAAGGCGAGAGCGGCCGGACGGGCGCGTCTTCCGCAGGAGGAATGTCTTGGCATTCGCCGTATATCGTGCCGCCGGAAGACGCGAACGCGACCTTTTTGGCGCCGGACTCGCGCGCGCTTTCCAGAACGTTTATTATTCCGACGATGTTGACGCGCGCGTCGTAGGCGGGATCCTCGACGGACTTCCTGACATCTATCTGAGCGGCGTGATGGCTGACAACGTCGGGCATTTCCTCCAGAAAAACCTTGCGCAATTTCGCGCGGTCGGTGATATCAACGAGTCTGAATGGAACGGACGCTTTGAGATTTTCCTTTTTACCGCTCGAAAGGTTGTCCGCCACAACGACTTCGTGGCCGGCGGCCACATAAGCGTCGGCGACGTGCGAACCGATGAATCCCGCGCCGCCCGTTACGATTATTTTCATCTGGCAGAATTCTCCTTTCGTTATTTTCCTTGCATGATTTATCGTTATTTTTTCTTGGGCGCCGCGCTATGAGACGCCGCGGCCGTCGGGGCGCCCGTCAAAGCCGATGCCGCCGACGGCGACGGGGGAGCGAAATACTTGCTTCTTACTATCTTCTCTATCTCGTCGGCGACCTTTGGATTTTCCTTAAGATACGCGCGGGCGTTGTCTTTCCCCTGTCCGAGACGCGCTTCTTTGTAAATGAACCACGTGCCCGATTTTTCGACGATACCGTCTTCCACGGCCTTGTCCAGAATGCAGGCCTCGCGGCTCACGCCTTCGCCGTAATACATCTCAAACTCGGCCTGAGCGAAGGGAGGCGCGACCTTGTTTTTTACGACTTTGACGCGGATGCGCGAACCGACGGGCTCGTCGCCTTTTTTTATCGTTTCGATACGTCTGATGTCGAGGCGAATCGAGGCGTAGAACTTAAGCGCCAGACCGCCCGTCGTGGTTTCGGGATTTCCCCACATCACTCCGATTTTCTGTCTGATCTGGTTTATGAATATTATGGTGGTCTTGGATTTCGACACCACCGAAGTGAGCTTTCTTAATGCCTGAGACATCAGTCTGGCGTGAAGTCCCATGTGCGAATCGCCCATTTCTCCGTCAATCTCAGCCTTGGGAACCAGCGCGGCGACGGAATCTATAACGATAACGTCCACGGCGGCCGAGCGGACGAGCTTCTCGGTAATTTCGAGCGCCTGTTCGCCGGAGTCGGGCTGCGAAACGTAAAGATTGCCTATATCAACCCCGAGTTTTTTTGCGTAATCCGGGTCCATGGCGTGCTCGGCGTCTATAAAGGCCGCGACGCCTCCGAGTTTCTGCGCCTGGGCTATAATGAGAAGAGTGAGCGTGGTCTTGCCGCCGGCCTCAGGTCCGTAAATCTCCACCACGCGGCCGCGAGGGATACCGCCGACGCCAATGGCTATATCCAGAGGAAGTATCCCCGTGGGGATGACCTCGACGGGGGCTTTGGCGTGTCTTTCGCCCAAACGCATC
>JASEHK010000205.1 GCA_030018875.1 Endomicrobiia bacterium
TTTTCTGTTCTATGTGGGCGTTGTCGTCTTTTTTGTAAGGTCTTGAGCGAGTGAACTGGATTTTGTTTTTTTTGCAGAAAGCGAGCAGATGATAATTGATAAAAGCGCCGTCGTTATCGGGGTCAATGGCCTTGAGGTCAAACGGCAGAGAGTCCCTGATAGCCGCCAGCGCTTTTAGAGCCGAGATTTGACCTTTGCCCATGATCGCCCTTGTTTCGGTCCATCCGGTGAGGATATCGGTAGTGTTGAGAGAGTAAATGAAATCGCCTTCGCATGATGAGCCGCCGTGGCTGACAAGGTCAATTTCAAGGAAGCCCGGCTCTTTGACATCCCAGTTGTCGGTTTTTACGGGGATGTTTGCTTTAAGCAGAGAGCCCGGGCGGGTGGTGGAATAGATTTTCTTTTTGATGAGCCGTTTCTTGTCTTTGAGTCGTCTGTCTATGGTCGCGGGGCTTATAGACAGGAGTTGTTTTTCAACATCCTTGGTGATGTTGAAGTGAAGTTTCGCCCAAGGCAGCCACGAAGACAGAATATTTTTAAGGCGGCGCGACCATAAGTATCCGGATGCCCGCCAGACGGCTTCGACGATATCCATGGTTTTTTGAGAGTACGTGGTATCGCGCAAGACACGACGCGCGGGTTCGCTTTTAAGCGGCGCGTTAAAGAGCCGGACGGCGTATTTGCGATTATAATCGCAGACCGAGCAGAATTCATCCAGGATTTGGCTTTTTGCTTCGCGGGAAACTCTGTGGTAACGCGGATATGTCTTTTTTAAGTAGTCCATCTTGAACCTCGCGTTCATAAATGTAACCCTCCTTGGCAGGGTTACATTTTAGATGATTTGACGATGCCTCCTTCGGTTACATTTTAGATGATTTGATTCGTCATATTGACAATTTGGGATTAAAAATGTAAAATTACCTCTCGAAAAAAGAAGCGACTTGAAAGGGAGCAAAAATGGCTAAAATCAAGAAAACAGGAAGACACACATCCGCGCTCAGGGAAGACCGTCGCTCATCCCGCCGCAAGGACGTCAATGACCGCTGGCGCGTTGCGATAAAATCAATCGCGAAAAAAATAAAGGCCGCCGTGGATAAAAAAAACACCGCCGAGGCCAAAAATCTTCTGCGCGAAGCGTTCACTTTGCTCGACCGCGCCGCGAAGAAGAAAGTGATACATACGAAAAAAGCCGACAGGCGCAAGTCCCGTCTGTCCAAACTCATAAACCGCTCCGCGTCTTAAAATCCCGCGCGGCCCTCCGACGGGTGACGCGGCAGTCTTCAAAAATAATATCGGTTGTGTCCGAAGTTCCGCCCGACAAGGTTTGATGTGAACGGAGTTCGTTACCTCAACGTCTCCGCTACCAGAACCGTCAGGGCGGATTTTTTTTCTTCACTCGTGCGGGCTCTTTTGAGTTTCAAATTACACGCCGCCGCCAGCGCCAGAACATCGGCGGCGCGTTTGAGCGTGTGGGCGGATACGTTGGAAAAAAAGTTTCTGTCGAAGTAAGGGTTCAAAAACAATATTCTTGATATCTCGCCGGATGAAACTCCCTCCGCGGCGAGCGTCTTGCTCCTGTATATCCTCAAAAAAGTTTTATAAAACCGGTCGAGCGCTATCAACGGCTCTTCTGAGCTTTCCATAAGCCTGCCCAGGGTCTTAAGAGCCGCTCTCTCGTCCTTCCTTTCTACGGCGTCGGCGAACTCGAATATTCCTCCGGCTCCCTTGGAGAATATCTGCCTGGCGGCGTCGGCGGCGGTTATTTGCCTGCGCCCGCCCTCGACGGACATGGCGCACTTCTCTATTTCCTGAGCGAGTGAACCCATATCCGCTCCGGCTTCGCGCGCCAGAAATTCAGCGGCGTCTTCGGCGAGATCTTTTCCCAGATTGCGGGCCTCACTTTGAGCCCATGCCACGAGCGCGCGGCCTTTCGGCGCCCTTTCTTCCGTTACCGTCGAGGCCGACATTATTTTTTTCAGGCTCGCGCTCAAGCGGTCGGACGGTTTTATCCGGGCCCGCCACACGAATATGGCGTCAAGTCCGTCGGGCGCGGGTATGAGTTTTTCCGCGAGATCGTCGAGGTCTTTTTTTGCGGCCTCGTCAAGGCGGTCTATAAATACGGTTTTTTGGGAGGCGAAAAGGGACAGATTAAGTGCATTGTCGGCGATGGCGGCCGCCGAGGTCTCGCCGGCGCAAAAAAAGTCGCATTCGCGCCTGTCCGTCGCGGCTTTGCGCCGGATTTCGTTTTTGCGACGGTCTATGAGGCAATCGTCGTCGCCGTGTATGAAAATTATCATCGCGGAACTTTTTTCTCCGAGGCGCCTTTTGCGGCGCCGAAGCCTTCGACCGTGCGGCGGATTATGTTTCTGGACATAGTTTCCCATATAAGTTCGCGGGCGGCTTCTTCGGTGATTCCGCCCGGCTGTGTGGACGCCATAAATATCTGCGCGCCCTCGAAGTTCGGCTCCTGCCACAGAGTCACGTTGTTTATTTTGTCCACGAACCACACGTCCGCGATTATCCAGAGCTTGTAACTTGTCGGAATCAGGTTTGCGTCGTAGCTTAAGGGACTTAAGATGTATTTTTTGATGTTGCCTTCGAGGTAACCCTGCGCGGTTTCCATTTTTGACAAAGTGAAACGGCCGTCGCGGAGCAGTTCATCGGTAAGTTTCAGCGTGAGTTTGGCCTCAAGCCCGTAGAACGGCGTTTCATTGCGGAACGGAACTATGGCAACGTTTCTTATGTAGTGCGGCAGGCGTTGGGGCAGAGGTTCGTAGACGCCGCAACCGTAAAAAGCCCAGAATAGAGAACCTAGAATAGAAAATAGAAAAAGATTTGCTTTGAGTTTATTCATAACGTTCCTCCCAAACAATTAACATTGTTTTCCAAAACTAATACAAACGCATTAAGT
>JASEHK010000206.1 GCA_030018875.1 Endomicrobiia bacterium
GCTCAGGGTATCTCGTAAAATCTTCGCCGTCCGAATATCTTATAAAATCCGTCCGGCTGGTACACGACGGCGAGGTCGTCCTGCCGCGCGAACTCACCGCCAAACTCGTCAACGCCGTGCACAAAAACCAGCCGCGCATACTCTCTCCCAGAGAGACCGAAGTCCTTAAACTCATCGCTCAAGGTCTCTCGAACAAAGCCATCGCCAAACGCTTGGCATCCTCGTCAAGCACCGTCAAAAATCAGATAAGTTCCGTCTTCGCCAAACTAAAAGTCCAAAGCCGCTCGGCAGCGGTGAGCGAAGCCGCCAAAAAAGGTCTTATTTGATAAAAAGTCAGTAGTCGGAAGTCAGAAGTCAGAAATCAGATGTCAGATGTAAGAAGTAAGATGTTTTTCCGACTCACAACTTCCGGCCTTTGAACCTTCACGTCGCCCACTAAAAGGGGGCTTTTTTATTCCACACCTCATTCTTCCCATACATCGTTCCCATAGCCCCCATAGGTAAAAATATGGCCTCTCGGCCTATTGCGCTCTACAAGGACTCGGCTGTATAATCTCTGCGCTGGTTTGTTTTAATTCGCGCGCGCGAGCGGTTCCCTATAAAACGGAAAAAACCGCGGAACGACGGGCGAATCGTAGGCAAGCAGCGGGGAGCCGGAGGAAATGGATAAAAGAAGACACGACCGCGTTGATATGAGTATTTCATGCCGTATCGCCAACGCGCGGCGAGTATTCGGCGTGGAACGGGGTCGTCTGCGCAATCTGGCGCGCGCCGTCATCGGCAAAAACGGCGATGGCGACGTCCTTGGAACGGTCAGTAACATCTCGTCGGGCGGAGCCATGATAGAGATAGACCGCAAAGATTTCAACGAGAAACTCACCGGGGGCAAAAACAACTTTTACATGCTTGCGTCCGACGAGCGTCTCAAGGTCGAGCTCAAAACCGCCGTCGGCGGCGAGCACATCACCTGCTTTGATTTTCTTCCTTCCAGAATCAGACTTTCCCGCGAAAAAATACAAATAGGCGGCGCGTTCATTGCGGGCTCAAAAACCCTCATCCCCGTAAAACACCGCGACGCCTCCGGACTCGTCATAACATGGCCCTGAACTGGAATAGAACTTGCAAACTATATGAAATCCGCAAAATGAAAGAGTCAACGAAAAAAATTCTCCTGTTCGAAGACGACGAGGGCATAACTCAACTCATCGCCTGCGCCCTGGGACAGGATCCGTCGTTTGAGCTCGTGGAATATGGCGACTCGGACAGGCCGCTCGAAAAAGTCAGGGAGCACAAGCCCGACCTTATCATTCTGGATCTAAATCTCCCGTCGGTATCCGGTTGGGACGTCATCAAAATCATCCGTCAGGACAAGTCGCTCGGACGCATACCGGTGATAATGATAACCGGCCACTACCGCTCCGCTTCCGACATCGTAAACGGACTCGGAGAGTTCGAGGCCGACGATTACGTGCTAAAACCATTCTCGCCCAACGTGCTTCTCGCCCGCGTCAAGGCCATGCTCAGACGACGCGACATGTCCGTGGCGGGAGGCAAAAAAACCGGCGAAAGCCGCGAGATAAAGTTCGCCGGCATCAGAATAAACCCGGATAATTCCGAGGTTTCCGTCAACGGCGGCAACAAGGTCGAACTCACCCAGACCGAGTTCAATATATTATTTTTTCTTATGAAGCGAAGCGGCAAGACCTGCACGCGCGACGAGATATACGACTACATCGGCGCGCCCACCGAGGACATAATCTCGCGCGTCATAGACAAGCACATAGTCGGCATCCGCAAGAAACTCGGCAAATACGGAAGCCGCATCAAGGCCGTTTTCGGAGTCGGTTATTCCATGGATAATAATGATGACTGAATCGAAATCTCCGATTAACGCAAACAGCCTCCGCGCGCCGGCTCCGGCCGTCTCCCTGACCCCGTCCGACGGGGATTTTCTCGACGCGTTTCGGCGCGGCGATGAAACCGCCTTCGAGCGGCTCGTCGAAGAGCATAAAGACCGCCTGTATTTTTCCGCCCTCAAAATGCTTCGCGACAAAGAAGACGCCGAGGACGTTGTGGCCTCCGCCTTCGCCGCCGCCTACAAAGAGCGAACAAAGTTCCGCGGCGGTTCGAGCCCTTACACATGGCTGTGGCGAATTTGCTTTAACCTCTGTTGGCATCATCTTCACAAAAAACGCGTCGCGGCTTTCTCGCTCGACGAGATAACGGCCGGCGCCGACGAGGGCGCGTCCAAAGAGTTGGCCGGTTTCGTCTCGCGCGACCGCGTGGAAAATGATTTCTTCCGCGACCTCGAGACCTCGTGGATAAGAAAATCCGTCAGACGTTCGATACTTTCTCTCCCCAAAAAATACAGGCGCATCGTCATATTAAGAGATTTGATGGATTATTCCTACGAAGAAATGGCCGTGATTCTTGATATTTCCAGAGGCACGGTGATGTCGCGGCTCTGGCGGGCGAGAGAACACTTGAAAAATATCCTCATCAAAGATGGCATCGTTCAGGCGGCTTATCCCGCCGACCCCCTTCCGTCGCCGGATGCCGCCGGAGCCAAACCCGCAGACGAGCATGGCGCCAAGGATGACCACCCGAAGGTGGCGAGCGTTCCGCCTAAACACCGCGCGCCGAGGTTTCGCCTGCCCGCCGTCGGAAATCTCTGATTTGCGAAGAATATAAAGCGTGAAAGGTAAATCGTGAAAGGGGAAGAGTAGTTTTCTTTTAACCCTTCGCCCTTTACCTTTCACGCTTTACGTTTTTCTCATCGTAACAACTTCGTAACAAGTTTTTTGTATTGTTGCCTTCATACAAGTGAAGACGCCGTAACAACGGACCTGAGT
>JASEHK010000207.1:0-2331 GCA_030018875.1 Endomicrobiia bacterium
CCTCGGGCGGATGTTTTATGTGCCAGACCTCGATACCCATGAGACCCTTATTGACGAGAGATTTCACCGCGGCCTTGTTTATCCCGCCGTAAAAAGGGTGGGCAAGGACAGGCAAACCGCCGATGCGATGTATCATTTGTATGGCTTCTTCGGGCTGAAGTCGGAGTTTCGGAACGTAAGCAGGGCGGCCCTCGCCCAGATATTTTTCGAAGGCCTCCTGGGTGTGTGTCACTATTTTTGCTTCCATCATCGCCTTGGCGAAGTGGAGACGGCCGATGCTGCCGATGCCGGCTATTTTGAAAAGTCGCTCCTCATCGAGTTTGATGCCGACCTGCGCCAATTTATCGAGAATGTGAAACGCCCTTCTTTCCCGCGCCTGACGGAAAAGCTTGAGCTCCTCCTGAAACTTCACGCTCTCCCAGTTAATGTAATATCCCAGAATATGCATCTCGCGCTCGCCCGAGGACTTCATCTCCGCCGAAAGTTCCACTCCCGGAATTACTTCGATTCCTCGCTTGGCGCCCTCCTTTAAGCCCTCGGTTATACCGTCCGTTATGTCGTGGTCGGTAATGCTTATGGCCGAAAGGCCGGCTCTCTGGGCCTGGCGCACCAATTCGACGGGCGAAAAAGTCCCGTCGGAATAAGCCGTATGCAGATGGAGGTCGGCGTAAAGTTGTTCCATAAACTTAAAGCAACTCCGAGGCCAGCGCGGCCAGAGCGCTGCGCTCCGTTTTATTGAATGTTATGTGCCCGTACATCTCCTGTCCCTTGAATCTTTCGACGAGGTTCGTCAATCCGTTGGACGATGCGTCCAGATACGGGTTGTCTATCTGGTGCGGGTCGCCGGTAAGTATTATCTTGGTTCCTGATCCCGCCCGCGAGATTATGGTCTTGACCTCGTGCGGCGTGAGGTTCTGCGCGTCGTCTATGATTATGTACTGATTAGGCAAAGAGCGTCCGCGGATATAAGTCAACGCCTCTATCTCAAGCGCTCCTGTGTCGAAAAGGTATGACACCTTCGAACTTATGTCGGCGCCGGGGCTCTTTTTTTCAAGCAGGAATTCAAAATTGTCGTATATCGCGCCCATCCACGAAGTAAGTTTTTCCTCCTTAGTGCCCGGCAGGTATCCTATGTCGCGACCCATCGGAACCACCGGCCGCGCGATGAATAGTTTGGCATAGCTTTTTTCTTCGAGCACTTTCTGCATCCCGCAAGCCAACGATATCAGGGTCTTGCCGGCCCCGGGAACTCCTATGAGAGTAACCAGATTGATGTCGTTACACAGGAGAAGCTCGAACGCGAATTTCTGATGGACGTTCAGGGGCTTGAGTCCCCACGGAGAAGCGTTCTGATGAAAAAGCGGCCGGAGGCTCTTCTCTCGGAAGTTATATTTGGCGATAGCGCTCGAACCTGAGTTTTTGCCTTTGAGCACCACGCATTCATTGGCCAGAAAATCCGACGGAGCCGTCATTTTTTTGCCCGCGTAAAAAGCGTCCACGTCGGAGTCCGCCACTTCCATTTCGCGCCAGCCGTTATAGAGGTCTTCGACGCTTACTTTTTCTTTTTCGTAATCCTGAGCGTCTATGCCCAACACCTCGGCCTTTATTCTTAAGTTTATGTCCTTGGTTATGAAGACGACCTTTTCGTCTTTTTTTTGGCTCTGGACATCAAGTACTATCGAGAGGATTCTGTTGTCCGCCAGAGAGGCCGCGAAAGGCAGGTGTTTCTCGGATTGGGCGCCCAGCACTATTTTAAGCACCGACCCGTTTTTGAGTTTGACTCCGTCGGAAAGTCTGCCGCCGTTTCTCAACGCGTTGAGGTTCCGGCTTATGGCGCGCGCGGCCCGTCCGCGCTCGTCGGTGGCGCGCTTTAATCCGTCGAGTTCCTCGATGACGGTTATGGGTATGATTATCTCGGAATTTTTGAAGAAAAGAAAAGCGTCCGGGTCGTGGATAAGAACGTTCGTGTCAAGGACGAAGGTTTTCATCAAATATCTCCTTTAGAAATTTTTCTCGACGTAAATCGCAAACTTCCTGGACTCCGGGCCCAATCCGAACAGGATAGATCCCGAAACCGGAAACGTCCCCGAATAATGTATGCCCGGCGCAAGATATATCTCCTGTCTGAAACCGACGGGGTCTTTCCAATAATTATTGAAACCCTTGAACTCGCCCGTGAGGATAATGTCTTTTCTGTAAGCGTAGCGCGCGCCGGCCTTGTAGGAAAATACCCTCGGCGGACGGGCGCCGACGAGCACGTCGCGGTCGTTGAACTCGCCGGCGAGCGAGGCAAAAACATTGAGAGGCTTCATTTCTTTGAGAATATACCAG
>JASEHK010000207.1:2341-2818 GCA_030018875.1 Endomicrobiia bacterium
ACCGCCAGACCCACGCCGCCCGTTCCTAAACCCTTCGTATGGTCGGCCGTCGGCAGCGACACACCGCCCTCAACGAAAACGGCCGGAACTTCGGATGTCATTTTGGTGAAATTATACTTGACGGAAAACTTAAGGTCGGAGATGCCGGTATTACCCGCGGCGTGTATTATTCCCCATCTGGTAGATAACTCGGCCTCGTCGGAAAGCCCGTAAAATATCTTGAAGGGGGCCTCGAAATATTCATCGCCGAGCAAAAGCGAAGCGCCGAAGGAATGCCCCGCGCGCGGCGTCATCGCCTCAGATACGTCATTGCGCCACGGCTCTATCACCGACGCGAAACACGATGATAATAATAATGACGCTACTGCTGCTACCGACAATAATAACGCGAACGGCGCCGCGAAAAAAAAGTTTTTCTTTCTCATAAAATCACCGCCTTTTTACGATGCGCTTCTTCCGGCAAGCATCAGCATAACT
>JASEHK010000208.1 GCA_030018875.1 Endomicrobiia bacterium
CCTGCCGGATATGGGATACGAGGGTATATTTTTTGCAATAGTGTTTATCCGCCCGGCAAAAAGCGCCGCATAATAATCGGAATCTTGAGCGATATATTCGCATATTTCCTCGAATTGCCTTGCCGCGCGCGGCGCCCATATTATTTTTTCAACCATTTGGATATACGTTTTTCCACGGATTTATGCGGCACGCCTCTGCCTTCGTCGAGTTCTTTCAATCCGGCATCAACCTGTAATCTGAAAAATAACTCGGCGACAATGCCGTCCACCGATACTTTTTCCGGCAAGTCCTCTATCATACGGATAACCCGATATTTGGTCTTGGTAGCCATTGCGCTTACGCTCCGTAAATCTTTTTTGTCCATCATCACCGAACCATGCCCGGCAATCATTGCAACATTTTACAGCAAAGTCCTTCTTAATTCCTTGTGCGCCTGAGGTATCACGACTTTATGGACGATGACGCCGTCGTCCTTTATCTCTTTGACGGCGGCATTCATCGCCGCGCGCGCCGCTCCGACTTCGCCCGTCAGCGTGAAAAAAGATTTTCCGCCGAGGCCTTTTGCCAGACGGATTTCTATGAGTTTGACGCTCGCGGCTTTCGCGGCCGCGTCGGCGGCGCGGATGCACGACGCCACCGTGAAAGTTTCAAGCACACCGACGGCTTCGATATCGTCAACTTCGGATGTTCCCAATATCGCCGGAACTATCTGCGGACTGACGTTCGGGATGAGCATTTTGTCTATGAGAGTCCCTGCCGCCATTTCGGCGCCGGAGTCCATTGAGGATTGAACGTCCGAGAGCGCTCCCGCTATGAGTATGAGATATTTGCCCGGGCAAATCGCGTAGGCGTCCACAAGTTCAACGCCCGCGGTTTTCATCATTGCGTCGGAGGCCTCGATGCCTTTGGCTATCGAGTTGGATTCAATTAGTCCGATTGAAGGTTGCATAATATACCGTCCCGCGGTTTTTCTATCGATCCTGAAATAATTTCCGGCGCCGTTGTACCGTTCATATTTTCTTATACACCGTCGAGCGATGCTCTATCCTGAAAATCCAGATTTTTCGCTTTTCTTGCGAAACCCAGTAAAGGATGCGCCGGGCGCCTGTATGTAATCTGCAAAGACCTTTCAGTTCGTCGGGTAGCGACGATAATTGATGATGAGCGATGTTGCGCGCATTGCTCGCAAGCCATTCGATTTTTCCGAGTACTCCCTCGATGAGAGATGCATCAAGTTCATCAATATCGTTTTCGGCATCGGGAAGGATGATTATTTCATACATAACTTTTTTTTGACTTCTTCCAGTGTCTTTCCTTTGCCGGCGAGCATATCCGCTTTTGCTTTCCTCATTCTTGCGATGAACCCGGCGTCGTGAGCCAGTAGCCAATCCTCTATTTCTTCCTTCGATTCCGCCGTCTCAAAAAGTTCTATGGGTATAGTAATGGTGTTCCGTTCTATTTTGTATGATGGCCGTCTTTCATGAACGCTCTGATGTATTTTTTTCATAGAATTACGCCCCCATGATTTTTATATAATCTTTGACTTCTACGACTTTACCGTCAATAGAAGCATGCAGATTCGCCGAGAGTTTTCCGTCGGGGATTCGCGCGATGAGGCCGCCTTTCTTGACGATGTCGCCGGGTTTTACGACCGGCTCCGGAGGCGCGCCGACATTTTGCCTTAAAGGAATTATCACTTCGTTTATTTCGAAAGAAGATTCATTCAAGGAAGCGGGGCGGTCATATTTTACGAGGTCGTTGCGGGCTATCACGCGGGCGAGCGACACCCTTCTGTATTCTCTCATTTCTCTGACGGCAAGCGGTTTTTTGACGTGCGGATTTTTGACGCCGTTTTTAATGAGTTCACTCTTGACGAGCTGATTGGCGCGGCGGGGCGTGAGTTTTACGGGGCAGACCCAGTCGCAGAGACCACACTCACAGCACATAAAGACCTGAGTCAGCGAGTCGGATTTGCCCGCCTGAACGCCGCGCTGGATTTTGTGGCACTCGAAATTGTGTCCCAGAAGATAGCGAGGGCAGATTTCCGTGCAGTCCTGACACTGCTCACAAGCGGATTTGATTTGCTTGACGGCGTGGCGGTTGGTCTTCTGCATCACGATTTCGTGGGACGAAGGCAAAAGCATTATGCCGGAAGTTTTTTTTGTGACGACGGCGTCCGCTCCGACGATGGAGCCCATCATCGGACCGCCGTCGAAAATCACGTAAGGCCCTCCGTTTGTGTCGGGTCCGCCGGCAAGTTCTATGGCCTTTGACACGGGCGTTCCGACGGGCAGAATCATAGAGACGGGATTTTTGACTGCGCCGGTTACGGTCAGCGGTCTTTGTGTCACGGGCTTTTTTTCGTCTACGGCATCAGCGATGTTTATAAGCGTTACGACGTTGTCCACCACGCAACCGACGGCCAGAGGCAGTCCGCCTTCGGGGATTATGCGGCGGGTAACTTCGTAGACCGTGACAAATTCGTCGCCGGCGGGATAAAAATTGTCGAGTTGAAAAACCGATATATTGCCGCGTCCCGATTTTTTTATTTCGGCCTCGACGGCGTCAAGCGCGGCGTGATATTTTTTCTTTAAGGCGATAACGCCTTTGAGCGCTCCCGTGGCTTGCATGGCAAGTTCCACGCCTCGCACGAGTTTATCGGCGCGCACGGCGGCCATCTGCTGGTCAATCCTTAAAAGCGGTTCGCACTCGGCGCCGTTGGCTATTATGGTGTCTATTTTTACCGTCGGAGGCACGGCAAGTTTGGCGTGCGTGGGAAAGCCCGCCCCGCCCGCCCCGACGACTCC
>JASEHK010000209.1 GCA_030018875.1 Endomicrobiia bacterium
GCCGTCCTTGAGAGCGATTTGGGGTGAGGGGCGAAATGGGCGGATAAATAAGCCGGACACATATTTTGTTTGTACATCTGAAAACCAAATACCAACGATTTTTTTGGGGGTTTGCCGTGAGCAAATACGCCTAATTTATGGCTGGTAAAAAAACACTTGAACGCCTTGCGTGGAGGTTAATAATTTTGTAATTTTGGTATAATTCAAATTCCACATGAATTGTATTGGATGCTACATCGGATATTATTCCGAAATGCTGATTTAATGAAAAGGGGAAATTATGAGTCCGCCGTATTCACTTGCTTCACACTCTGCTGTAATGCATACCCATGGTAAATTGGGGGAGCTTAACAAAACTTTTCGACAAGAGAAGCGCATGGAACAGGACTTTAAGCATCCGACTTTTCCAGTTGTTCTACAAGCAAAAGCCAATGGAAGCGGCACGGCATTTAAAGACCCGGCTTTCATGGAGAATCGGGCTGCGCCTGTTCACCGATGGGTTCCGTGGATTGCCGGATTCTCCGGCGCATTTGTAGATTCAGTTTTGGCCGCCTACTTGAACCGCAAAAACTCCGCCATAGTTCTTGACCCATTCTCAGGTGTTGGAACCACGCTGATACAAGCAGCAATTCGTGGATATAATGTGGTCGGTTTCGAGATTAATCCTTATGCCACTCTCGCTACGGAGGGAAAACTTAAAGCGCTTCGTGTGAAGTCAAAAGTATTGACTGATACAATTGAAGCATTACAATTGGATGCTCGCACTTGGCGTAACGGTCGGGCAGTTGAAGAAGCGGCGCCCGAATCTTTCCAATCGCGGATTCCATTTTATAGCCCAAGGATAAAAAAACAGGTGCTGCATGCGTTGGGGTTTATATCAAAGATCGAAGATGACCGCGTGCGTGATTTATTCCGGGTGGCTTTCGGTTCGGTAATGGTGTCGTTTTCAAACTACACATACGAGCCGTCACTCTCGTCGCGACCTGGCGCGGGGAAACCGCTTATCGAAGACGCAAATGTTGCTACCGTAATTATGGAAAAACTCAAACAGATTCGATATGATATTGAATGGTTGCGTCGTGAGGCAAGCGGCACGAAGCCGGGTAACGGGCGTATCTACAATGAGGACTTTTTTACAGGAGAGCGACGTATAAAAAGTGAGTCCATTGACTTAATGATCACGTCGCCGCCATACCTCAATAACTATCATTATGCGCGGAATACACGCCCGCAGTTATATTGGCTGGGTCTTATCTCATCGCCAGCAGAACAGAGACCATTGGAAGAGAAAAACTTTGGAACATTTTGGCAAATTGCTAGGGAGAAGGAACATGTTGCTCTCACCTTCGAGCACCGCGGTCTAGAGCGGATACTTGCTGGCCTTCGGATGATAAATCCCGAAAAAGGGCAATATGGTGGCCGAGGATGGGCGAACTACGCTGCTTCATATTTCAATGATTGTGATCGCTTCCTTGGTGCACTCAAGCGGGTTTTATCTCGGGGTGGAACGGGCGTAGTCGTGGTAGGTAACTCAATTCTGCAGGGCGTTAATGTCCCTGTGCAGGATATTATCGGCGACATAGCTGAAATACGAGGCCTAACACTTGAAGGTATCTATAGACTACGTGATAAGCGTGTGGGTGCTTCAATAACGACATCATCGGCACGAATAGGTACAAGTAAGGCGACGCTTGACGAATCCGCTGTAGTTGTCAAAAAGAGGAGGTAAGTCGGTGAAACCGCTTGGCGAAGATGTTTTTAACCCACTTGATAAAACAAATCTTGCGGAGAGTGTTAGGGATCGCTTGCTGAGGCGTTCTGTTGTCAAATTACCTCCTGAGAGGTTCCTTGGAGCCGGGATTTATGCCATTTACTACACTGGTGACTTTCCTGCTTACCGGAAAATATCCAAGTATACCCCAAGCGACGCGAAGGCAATACCCATTTATGTTGGTAAGGCCGTTCCTGCTGGTTCCCGAAAGGGCGGTTATGGTCTCGGTGCCGACCCGGGCGACGTTTTGCATCGGAGATTGTCGGAGCATGCCAGTTCAATAGAGGAAGCCGGTAATCTAAAATTGACGGATTTTAAGTGCAGGTTCTTACTGGTCGATGATATTTGGATACCTCTGGGTGAGTCGTTGTTAATAGAAACATTCAAACCGGTGTGGAATCTCCTTGTCGACGGATTCGGCCATCACGACCAGGGTAAAGCCCGCCGAGGTCAGATGAAATCGGCATGGGATACGCTTCACCCGGGAAGGATGTGGGCAGAAAAAGTTGAGCGTCCGAATGTGAAGTCGGCGAGCGATATCGCGAAAGAAGTTGTTGCCTATCTTGAAAAGGATATATTGGTGCCGTAAAGTTAAAATTTTATAATGGTCCGGTTTTCCCGACCATTATATTTTCGATGACGTATGAGAGTTGCTATTAAGATGCTAAAGACTGGAGGATATTATGGTTGATAAAAATAGGAATGTCTCTATCTCGGGGGTTTCAAACGACATAGTCAAAAGGCACGGCGGCCAAATGAATATCCGCTCCAAGGGGGAAGGCAAAGGCGCGGCCATTGAGATAAAACTTCCGCTGTTTTTTAAAGAACCTACAGCCGATGATTAGGGCCCTTTTCTCGAATTTTCTTTTCGTAACAACTTCGTAACAAGTTTTTTGTATCATTACAGACGTAGCGACGGGAGTATGTCCGCTGTCTCCGTCGCAAAACTTCGCGGGCGTCTTGCTGCGTTGCGGTTGGCAACTGTAAAGATTGTGTAGCGGCGGAACAGGTTGCGCCCGTTGCGGGCGTGAG
>JASEHK010000020.1 GCA_030018875.1 Endomicrobiia bacterium
ACCCGAGGCACCATCAGGGAAAAACTATCTCTCGTATTCTCTTGCGGCTCGAGGGCTCGAACTCGACTACGCGCTTCGCCTCGTCGAGGAAGCGCTTGCCGCCGCGCCGACGGCTCCGGCTTACATAGACACTCTCGGATGGATATATTTCAAGAAAGGCAGATACGAGGACGCCGAGCGCGAATTAGACCGCGCCGTCGCCCTTCAGCGCGACTGGGAGATATTCTATCACGTCGCTGAAGTCAAGGAAAAATTGGGTAAAGAGCGCGAGGCGATATCGGCTTACTGTTTCGCGCTTTATTACGGCGCCAAAACGCGCGACGCGCGCGAAATCGAAAAAAGACTCTCGACTCTCTCGAAAAAGCACGACCCCGAAGTTATATTTCACAACTTTATAAGGACGATAATCTCGGAAAAGTCCGCCGCGGGAAAAATAGACGCGGGATTCGTCGCAAAAACTCCGCAGGGGGCATTCCGCGGCACGGCCTATTATCGCGCGCCGAATATTTTCACACTTGAAATCGGCGACGGACTTTTCAAGACATTCGTAAGGCTGGAACATACGCTGGAGTTCTTTGGGGCCGCGCCGGCAATGCTGCCGGAGACCGAGACCAAAGATATAATGTCCGTGTTAAGAAGTGTATTTTCCGGAGTATTTTATGAGACGATGACGAACACCGCGACGCGCCCCAAAGGCGGAAACCTGTTGGAAATAAACACAGCGGACGCAAATATCACGGTGTCCAGATTCACCGGCGACGTAATCAGGATAGATGCCGCTCGACGGTGGGTCTGGAAATTCGCCGATTATATCGCAATGTCCCGGCGGCGCATACCGCGCAAAATGGAGTTCTTCGACGGGCGCGTGAAGATATTCGAAGCCAAAATAACGAGTCTGGAAATACTCCCCGTCGAATCCGATGAATGAAATAATCCTGCGCGCCCCCGCGAAAATAAATCTATTCCTTGAAATCGAGCGGAGGCGCCCCGACGGTTACCACGACATATCAAGCGTCTTCAGGCTGATAGACGTCGCCGACGAGATCGCGGCCGAAAGAATTCCGTCGGGCGTGGAGTTTTCCTGCGACGTGCCGTCGCTCGACGGACCGGACAATCTGGCGGCGCGCGCCGCGCGCGCCGCGCTCGGGGCCGCGAGGATACGGGGCGGCGTAAAAATAAAGCTTTCGAAAAAAATACCGTGGGGTTCGGGGCTGGGCGGAGCGTCTTCCGACGCGGCCGCCGCCATAAACGCCTCGCTCGCGCTTTACGGCGTCGAAATGGATAAAGCGCGGCTCATCAAAATCGGAAAGTACCTTGGCGCCGACGTCCCGTTTTTTTTAAGCGGGGCCGCAACCGCCGAAGTGCGCGGCATCGGCGAACAAATCGTCCCGCTCGAATGGCCGCGTAACCTCGATATCGTCGTCGTCAAACCTCCGTTTTCAATATCCACGAAAGAGGCGTATTCGCGCCTCGCTTTTCCCTTGACTGCCCCGCGCCAAATTGATAAAATAACCGCCGCTATAAAAGCCGGCGAACCCATTGAAAAAATCGCTCCTCACTTGTTCAACCGTTTCGAGGAAATCGCCGCGCAGAGCCATCCCGAAATCAGAAATTTAAAGGGGTTTCTCGACGACCAAGGCGCCCTTGCATCCTTGATGAGCGGATCGGGCTCGGCGGTCTTCGGAATCTTCGCCGACAAGATTTCCGCATCCCTCGCCTCGGCGGCCGTTCAGCGGGAGTCGCTCAGGGCTTATGCGACCCGAACGCTCTAAAGTCTTCGTCGGCAGAACGACATTTTTTCAATTCGATTTCTTATCGTAAATTCCGGGGTAGTGTAATGGCAGCACAAGGGACTTTGAATCCCTTCGTCGTGGTTCGAATCCACGCCCCGGAGTTTTTTTAAGGAATCCTCAATGCCCTCAAAAAATTCAAAACGGCGGAAGCGAACGCGTTCCTTCTCGGCGACACCGCCACCGACATGCTTTCCGCCTCGTCCGCCGGCGTAAAAGCCGTAGGCGCCCTGTGGGGCTTCCGCGCCGCCAAAGAACTCGTCGTAAACGGCTCGGACGCGCTCGTGTCAAAACCCTCCGAAGTTCTTGGCCTTTTGCTATAATAATCCCGCGATGAATATTATTTCGCCACGCATGAGACGAGCGGCCTGCCGAGCCGCCATACTGTTTTTTGCGATTGTTTCATACGAGGCCTGCGCGCCCCGCCGTAACGAGAACACCGTCGGCGGCGCGGCCAAAGACCATCAAAGCCGCGATACTTTCGTAAGGGCCATGCTCGGAGACGCCTCCTACCTCAATCCGCTGCTGGCTTCCGACTCCGCATCCGGCGACGTCAATTCTCTTGTGTTCAACGGCCTCGTCAAATACGACCGCGACCTTAACATCGTCGGAGAGCTGGCCGAATCGTGGCGAATCTCCGACGGAGGCCGCACGATAAAGTTCCGCCTCAAAAAAAACGTCCTCTGGCATGACGGCAAGCCGTTTACGTCCGCGGACGTAAAGTTCACCTACGAAAAACTCATTGACCCCAAAACTAAAACGCCCTACGCATCCGACTATCTCCTCGTCGAATCACTGTCCACGCCCGACCCTTCAAGCGTGGTCGTCCGATACAAAAAACCTTTCGCGCCCGCGCTCGAATCGTGGGGCATGGGCATAATCCCGAAACACGTCTTCGAGGGAAAAGACATCAACACTCATCCGGCGAACCGTTCTCCGATAGGCACGGGGCCGTTCAAGTTTTCCGGCTGGAAGTCCGACGAGCGTATCACTCTTGAGGCCTTCGACGATTGCTTCGAAGGCGCTCCGGGAATAGGCAGGATAGTCTTTAGAGTCGTGCCCGACCAGTCGGTGCAGTTCCTGGAACTTCGCAACGACTCTCTGGATTTTATGTCCCTTACTCCCGACCAGCACAACGCTTACGACGTGTTTTTCAGACGTCACGATAAATTCCGTTACGCCGCTTTTCAGTACGCGTATCTCGGCTTCAATCTCAAACGCCGGCCTTTCGACGACCCGCGGGTCCGCCGCGCCATCGCCCACGCGATAGACAAATCACAAATAATAGACGGGGTCCTTTTGGGTATAGGACGCGCGGCGACGGGACCTTTTCCGCCGCAGTCGTGGGCGCACAACCCCGATGTAAAAGATTTTGAATACGACCCCGCGAAGGCGCGCGCGATGCTTGAATCCGCGGGCTGGCGCGATTCCGACAAAGACGGCGTTTTGGACAATATCGTCGTCGAGAACGGCGTCCGGCGGAAACAGAATTTCGAATTCACGGTGATGACGAACCAGGGCAACAAGATTCGCGCGATGGCCGCCGAAATAATACAGTCCGAGCTCGCCGCCGTCGGCATAAAAATGAACATCCGCATAGTCGAATGGTCAACCTTCATTCATCAGTTTATTAACAAGAAAAACTTCGACGCGGTGATACTTGCATGGAATCTTGGCCGCGACCCCGACCAGTATTCGATATGGCACTCCGCCGAAAGTCAGGAGGGAAAATACAATTTCGTTTCCTACAACAACCCCGAGGCGGACGCCCTCATCGAGCGGGGCAGAGGGACATTCGACGCCGTCGAGCGGAGGCGGATTTATCGTCGGATGCACAAGATAATACATGACGACGCGGCCTACATATTTCTTTATTACCCCGATTCTTTGCCGGTCGTTCACAAAAGATTCGTCGGGCCCGAAGTCGCGCCGGCGGGCTTGGGCTGGAACTTCAGACAATGGCGCGCCGCGCCGGGAAAAATAAAATACGCATCCTGAAATTATTGAGTTCTACCGAGACGGCGACGTTGCCGAAGCGGTCGCGCATTTGAACGCTTATCGGAATAATAAAATAAGATTTTTTCTTGTTTTTTGAGACGAGAAAAAATGTGGAGAAAAACATGACCATCAAAGCCGTACTTTTCGACGTGGACAACACGCTCGTGGACTTTATGAGGATGAAACAAATCGCCGTCGAGACCGCCGTGGACTATATGATGAGCGCGGGACTGCCGGGACTCAAAGAGGAACTCTACAACGAGATATTCGCATATTACCGCAGCAACCACATAGAGAGTCAGAAAGCTCTTGAGGTCGTCATCGAAAAGCGCCTCGGCTCCGTAGACAGAAAGATTCTGGCGATGGGAATAATAGGATATCAGCGCGGAAGGGATATGTCCACTTACGCTTATCCGAAAGTCGAAATCACCATCAAAGAGATAATCCGCATGGGTCTCCAAGTCGGCGTAGTCTCGGACGCTCCGTCGGAGCAGTGTTACAACCGTCTGGCCAGATTGCATCTCATACCGTGGCTCGACGTGGTCGTCACATACGACGACACGCATGAATACAAGCCGTCTGAAAAACCTTTCAGGTTGGCGCTCGATAGACTCGGAATCGGGCCGGATGAGACGCTCTACGTCGGAGATTGGCCGCAGAAGGACATAGTCGGCTCCAAAAAAGTTGGCCTCGTGACGGTATTCGCCAGGTGGGGCGAGCACAAGAACGCGCCCGACACCGGGGCGGATTATGACCTCGACTCCGTCGAAAAAGTCCTCGGAGTAATCAGGAAAATAAATACGCGCGAAAACGAATGACTCTCATCTCCCTTGCCCCCGTATCAAGTACGGGGCAGGCTCTAATCCTCTCCCAAGAAATGAGAGAAAGATAAAAAATGAAAAAATATATTTTCAGACGGATAATTCACTCCATACCCGTATTGTTCGGCATAACGCTGCTTACGTTTTTCGTGATGCAGACCGCCCCCGGCAAGCCCACGGACACCGTCGAGTTCAGCGCGCGCGTATCGGCAGAATCCAAACAGCGCCTGATAAAACTATACGAGCTCGACAAGCCCATCCACGTCAGATACCTCAAATGGCTCTTTCGCCTCGCGCGGCTCGATTTCGGCAACTCATTCCGCGACGATAGACCGGCGATTAAAAAAATAGCCGAGCGACTGCCAGCAACGCTTCTTCTCAATATACTTTCTCTCGGCGTGATTTTCGCCGGCGGCATAACGCTTGGGGCGCTTTGCGCCGTACGTCACAAAACTTTCATTGATAATTTCGTCACCACGCTCGTCTTCGTCGGATATTCGCTGCCGGCATTCTGGCTCGCGCTGATGGGCATAATTCTTTTCGGAATAAATCTCGGCATACTTCCCATATCGGGGCTGCGATCGCTGAATTACGATTTTCTGCCGTGGTGGGGCAAAATCGCGGATGTAGCCCGTCACCTCGTTTTGCCGGTCGCCATCACATCGTTTACCGGCGTGGCCGGACTCACCAGATATGCCAAAAGCGGAATGCTCGACGCTCTCAAATCCGACTATGCCCGCTTCGCGCGCGCGAAGGGTGTGACAGAAACGAGAGTCATTTTCGCCCACGCTTTAAGAAATGCGCTGCTACCCGTAATAACCATAATGGGACTATCCATCCCGGGAATCATCGGCGGAGGATTTATATTCGAGACGATATTCGCCTATCCCGGAATGGGCAGGCTGGGATATGAAGCCATAATGTCGCGCGACTATCCCGTGGTAATGGCGATAAGCGTAATAGTGGCCGCGCTGACGCTATCGGGCAACATAATCGCCGACGCCGCTTACGCTTTCGCCGACCCGAGAATACGTTATTCCGACGGGAAAAATCGGCGCCGCGACTCATAAATTTATGTTCAGATATTATTTTGACAGGCTGAAACGCAACAAACGCGCCGTCGCGGGACTCTCCGCCATAAGCGCTATTTTCATTCTGGGCGTGCTCGCCCCCGTAATCGCGCCGCGAACGCCGTTCGAGCAGAACCTCGTCGAGCGCCTCAAACCTCCGTCGAGAAAAGCTCTCATGGGCACCGACGACCTCGGCCGAGACGTATTATCAAGAATGCTTTATTCCGTCAGAGTATCTTTCGCGGTGGGATTCACCGCCGTCGGAATATCGGTTCTGATAGGAACTTTTGTAGGCATATTAAGCGGATACTCCGGCGGGAAGACCGACGCCGTCATAATGCGTTTCGTGGACGTAATGCTGTGCTTCCCAACCTTCTTTCTCATACTGATGGTCATAGCGTTTCTGGAGCCCGGCATTCTGGCGGTGATGGCCATAATAGGTCTGACATCGTGGATGGGACTCTCCCGTCTCGTCAGGGCGGAGGTTATGTCGCTGAAAGAAAGAGAGTTCGCGCTCGCGGCGCGACTGCTGGGACTTAAGAAACGCCGCATATTTTTCGTGCACATACTGCCCAACGTCGTCTCGCCGATTCTGGTGTCGGCAACTATGAGCGTGGGCTCGGCGATTCTCATAGAGTCGGGACTTTCATTTTTGGGACTCGGCGTAATGCCTCCGGAGCCGTCGTGGGGACAGATGATATCGTCGGGGAAGGACTATATACATCTGGCGTGGTGGCTCTCGCTTTTCCCGGGACTCGCCATCCTTGCCACAGTATTGTCGTTCAATATGCTCGGCGAAGGCCTGCGCGACGTATTCGATCCGAAACTATGAATCGCGACACAAATATTCTCGAAGTCCGAGGGCTGGGCGTGGAATACTACGTCGGCGGCGGCCTTTTGAGAGCCGTTGACGGGGTTTCTTTCGACGTCAAAAAAGGAGGGGCGCTCGCCATCGTAGGCGAATCAGGGTCAGGCAAGACGACCATCGCCTCGGCGCTGATGGGTCTGATAATGTCATGGGAAGGCCGCATCCGTGAAGGCTCGGCGGTTTTCGGCGCCGACGACGGAGAAATCATCGAAATAATCGGCGGCGGGGCGCATGAACTTGGGCGCCTCAGAGGGCGGGAGATTTCGCTGATACCGCAGGACACTGCGGCGGCCCTCGATCCACTCATGCGCATATATCCTCAGATAGCCGAGGCCGCCACGGCGGACAATGTCGGGAAAAAAGAAAAATCTCGGCGGCGCGAAGCGAGGCGCGCTACCGACGACGCCGTCCGCGAAAAGGTCATGGCCGCGGCTCGAAAGGCCAGGTTTCCTTCCGACGCTCTGGACGCCTATCCCCATCAATTATCGGGCGGACAAAAACAACGCTCGGCGATAGCGGCCGCGCTCGTCAACTCGCCGTCTTTGATTATAGCCGACGAGCCGACTTCGGGACTCGACGCCGCCGTGGCCAGAGAGATACTCTCGACGCTAAAGGAACTCAAAAGTTCCCGTCGCCTTTCAATTATAATGATAACCCACGACATCCGGGCGGCGGCGGAAATGTGCGACGACGCCGTCATAATGTACGCGGGACGAGTTTGCGAGCGCGCGCCCTTAAAAAGTATAATCCACGCGCCTAAACATCCTTACTCCGTCGGGCTGATGAACGCCATCCTTTCCGTCTCAAAAATAACCGACGGCGTGAAGCCGGTCGAAGGCTCGCCGCCCGTCGCGGGATCTTTCAAGACACGCGGGTGCCGTTTCGCCGAGCGGTGCGCTTTCAAGATGGAGATATGCGAAAAATCCGATCCGCCCCTGCTAAAAACGAGTGCCGGATACGCGGCGTGCTTCCTGTTTCAGTGTGGGGGCGAAACTAAAAAATGAACGTTCCTCTTCCTATCATTGCTCCTATTACCACTCCTATACTCGAAGCCAGAAACATCGTCAAAACATTCCCGGCGGCAGGCGCCTTCGGCAGAGCCGCATCCGTGGAAGCTCTTAAGGGCGTATCGTTTTCCGTCGGTAAGGGCAGCGCCTTGGGCATACTTGGCGAATCGGGATCCGGCAAGAGCACGCTGGCGCGCATACTCTGCGGCCTCGAAAGCGCGGATTCAGGATACATACTGCTCGACGGCGCGCATCGGGAAAATATCCCGCGCGAACATCTGCCGCACAAAATACAGATGATTTTTCAGAACCCCTACGCGTCGCTCAATCCCAAACTTACCGTCGGGTTGCAGATATACGAAGCGCTGAACGCCTCGGCCGGCGCAAAATCATCCGCGAAACATTCAGGCGGCGCTCTCAAGAAAAAAGCCGCCGAACTCCTCGGCGTCGTCGGTCTCGACGGCTCCGCCCTCAAGCGGTTCCCGCATCAATTATCGGGCGGTCAGAGGCAGCGCGTTGCCATCGCGCGGGCTTTGGCGCCGTCGCCCGAGATAATAATCGCCGACGAGGCCGTCTCCTCGCTGGACGTCTCCGTGCAGGCGCAGATATTAAATCTATTCAGAACTCTCAGGCGCGAAAACCGCGCAACTTTCATATTCATATCGCACGACGCCCTCGCGGCCGCCTACGTTTCCGACGACATAATCGTAATGAAAGACGGCTCCATCGTCGAGGCCGGCGAAGCGCGCGACATCATTGAAAGACCTCAAAGCGACTATACCATGCTGCTCGTTTCTGCGGCCAAGGCCTCATAAAGGGGAAAATTATGACGAAAAACTTCATAGAATCTCTGCGGCGCTTGAAAAAATCCGCACCGTCCGGCGGATGGTTCAAAGGCATCCGCATAATTTACCAGGGCTTCGGCGCAATGTCCGCCGATATGTTCCGCCACTTCGCCGATGTGACCGCGGTCGTATCGTTCTACTACGGCGAGGACGTCTCGACGCACGTCGAAAAACGATGGGGGACGAAAGTGTTTTCGTATGAAAAAAAGAAGAAGGTCCGCCACAACAGCGTGGGCATTTTCAACGACTATTTCTATTCCGACCACGGCAACGAGATATTGAGATTTTTCTCTCGTCTCGACGGTAAAATAGCTTTCGTTCCGTTCGCGACCACCAAGGCGCTGCAGGATTTCCTCTTCGAGAAGGGGCGCGGGATGCACCTGTTCCAGAATCCCGTGATAGTTCAGAATTACTTCGACTACAAGGCGCGGCTGGCCTGGCGCGCCGCCGAAATCGGCATACCTATGCCGCCCGACAGTATGATATCTTTCTTCGGCAAACTCGACTATAAGGAACTCTCCGGGCGATACGGCGGTTTCGTCATACAAATCCCGATATCCCAGGCCGGAGGAGGCACCGATTTCATCCATACCCGCGACGACTTCAAAAAAATAATCGAAATGAGAAAAAATCTCCTCGGCGGGGCGTTCGACAAAACTCCCGTCAAAATAACCCGCTATCTCGCGGGACCGAGCCTTAACTGCACCGGATGCGTCGTCGAAGGAAGCGTCGTTCTCTCTCAACCCGACATACAGATAGTCGGAGACCCGACGATAACGTCAAATCCCGCGCAGTACATAGGCTCCGATTTTTCGCTGAACGCTTTTTCGCCGGAGCACAAAAGGCAAATGCTCGACATAACGGAACGCATCGGACTGTGGATGGGAAGAAACGGTTACAGGGGGAATTTCGGCGTGGACTTTCTCTCGACCCTCGACGGCGCGGGCAATCTCGACGAGATTTATGTCAGCGAAGTCAACGCGCGCCTCGTCGGAGAATCCCAGTATCTCGCGGATTTTCAAGGTATGAAAGATCAGGTGCCGCTGACGTTTTTCCATCTGGCCGAGTTCGCCGGAATTGACGTGGATCCGCGTTTCGTAAAATCCTACAACGAAAATATGCCGCGCCTCGAAGGCTCGGCGATAATGGTGTTTTCCGAAGGCAAGGGCATCTTCCGCGCCGCGGAAAATTTGAAATCGGGCGTTTACAAAATCGTCGGCGGAAAACTCACCCGCCTGCGCGACGGCCTTACGCTGTCCGACACAAAATCGCGCGAAGAGTTCGTCGTCACCAACGGCGTGCCGTGGAAAGGCCTTACCATAGGCCATCCAAAATACGGCGACGAAGACGTCTGCCTCTGTTACCTTATGACGCGCGAAAGCATAGTGGATCCGAAGAACTGGAAAAGAATAAACGAAAAATGGAAGGACGCGATAAACCTCGTGCGCGAGGCCATGAAACTCGTGCCCGCGCCGAAACACAGCATCGGGGACTAGAATAATCAAGCCATGGCCGCCGTGTCAAAACATGAAATCCGCGTACCGCCCCATTCGCTTTGCGTCGAGGCGTATCTGCCTTCCGCCGACGAAGGCAAAACGCCGCTCGTCTTCGTCGGAGGGGTATTCGACGGCTCGTGGATCTTCGCAAAACACGCCGAGTATATGGCGTCGGGCGGACGCAGGGTCTACGCGCTGAACCTTCGCGGACAATACAAAAGCCGGTGGTCCAACGTTTCGCGCCTGACCGTGGCCGACTACCTCGAAGACATATCCTCCTCGATAAAACATCTCGGGCTCGGCTCATACATACTGGGCGGATACAGCATGGGCGCGGCTTTATCTTTGAAGTTCGCCGAGTCGGCTTTCTTACGCTCAAGCGGCGATAATACATTCGCGGCGCCGCCTCCGGCTTCTCTGGTGCTTTACGACCCGACTTATCCGCGCGAGGCTGCGGCCGCCGTCGGGGAAAAACCTCCCAAACGCGGGCCGCGCACGTCCGGGGCAATGCACTTCATACCGCCGAAATCCGTCGTGGAGGAGATGCTCGACGAAACCATCCTCGACGGCGCATACGTCAAGGCAGTGGAACTTTTCCGTTACACCTACGCGTCGTCGCGCGTGTACAACGAAATAGAAATCGAACGGCTCGAATCCAATCCCGCGGCTCTGAAATGTCCCGCGCTGATTCTGGCCGTCAACGGCAAAAATCCCGCATTTGAAGAGTTCGCGCGCCGCATCAACGCCAGTCTGTTTCTGTTCGGCGGATATTCGCACGGAAGTTTTCTGACGAGCCGGTATTTCGAGCCGGTGGCGCGTGCCGTCGAAGAATGGCTCGACGGCGCTACCGGCGGAGGAAAGATTATGGGAACTAACAAATCGGAACCGGTCGCATACAACTGGCACACAGACCTGTCCTTTGAAGGAGGAAAACACAAAATGAAACTCCGTTATTTTACCGGATGGAACAGGCCGTCCGTCGAGATATACTCGGCGAACGGCGAACACGCCTCTTCCGTAAACATGAAAACTGCGGCGACGAAATCTCTGATGTGTGCCTGACGGGCGCGACAACGACCTCGACCCCGCGCGAAAGCGTGGACGCTCCGGGCCCGGGCAAAAGATACGCCCCGCTTCTGCCGGACTTATGGCTTCTCGACGGAAAGTTTTTTTTCGAGAAACCACGGAACATCGTCGCCCCGAAATATTTTTCCAAGTTTTTCCAGTCCGATTTCATGAACCAGCGGTTCGCCGTGCACGTGCGCCTGCCGCGCAATTATGACCCCGTCAAAAAATATCCAGCAGTCGTGCTCAACGACGGACAAAACCATTACAAGGGATGGGGCATGCATGGCGGATGGCACACCGACGCGACGCTTGAATATCTGTGCGAAGCGGGACGCGCCCCCGACGCCATCCTTATAGCCATAGAGTGCCCGCAGAGACGGCGGAACGAAACATATCTGCCTCCGCCGATAGGCCGCGCCGACCTTTACGCCAATTTTCTGGCCGACGAACTGCTGCCATCGTTGCGCAAAGAGATTTCGTTGACGGATGACCCGAAGCAAATCGCCATAATAGGCGCGTCCTACGGAGCGAACAACTCCGTTTACGTCGGGCTGTTCCGTCCCGATGTCTTCGGACTCGTGGGCTCACTTTCGTTCGCGTACCTTCCCAAATGCCCCGCGCGGGCGGACATGCGCGCGCGCCAAACCCTTCCTTTCGCGCGCCTCTACGCCGACTGCGGAAACAAGTGGGCCGACGACCAGCCGAGGCGCGACGATTCGACACCTTCGACGAAGGATTTGGTAAACATCGCGAAGGAAAAAGGTATGATCGAAAACGAAAATCTGCTCGGCCTCGTATTCGCCGGCCACTATCACAACGAAACATTCTGGCGCAAAAGAATCGGGATTTGTCTCGAGTTTCTGTTGGCGCCTCGCATTTAATCGAAATGAACGTCTCCGATTACCTCAAAAAAATTCTCTCGCTTGCCGGCAAGAGAGGCGAGATATATCTCGTCGGCGGAGCCGTGCGCGATATGCTCGCCGGCGCGGCGTCAAACGACTTTGACTTCGCCACGCCCGTCGATCCGTCCCGTCTGGCCCGCAAATTCGCGCGCGCCGTCGGAGGTTCGACGGTGACACTCGACGAAGAGCGCAGGATATACCGCGTCGTGAAAAAAGTCGGCGGCGGAATCTTGACGTTCGACTTTTCCGCCTACCGAAGTCCGACGATAGATCTCGACCTCAAGATGCGCGACATAACCGTAAACGCCATCGCGATGCCGCTTAAAGTCGCGGCGCCGCTCTTCGGAAAAAAGGCGCGCGCGAGCGCAAAAATACCTTCGGGCGGCATATTGGATCCGACGGGAGGAATCGGCGACCTGAAAAAACGCCGCATTATGTTCATCTCCGAAAAAGCCGTCCGCGAAGATCCTGCGAGATTGTTGCGGGCGTTCCGGTTCGCATCCGAACTCGGATTCGCAATTCCGCCCAAAACTCTGGCAACCTGCCGACGGCTGAGAAAAGAAATCGCCGGGCCCGCGCCGGAGCGTCTGCGCGACGAACTCTTGAAGATGTTCGCCACCGACCGCGCGCTTTCTTCGGTAAAACTTTTCGACAAAAGCGGAGCGCTCGAAATCCTGATACCGGAAATCTCGGCGATGAAGAAATCCTGCAAGCGTTTCTATTTTCATCCGCAGGGCCTCTGGCGCCATCTTACCGAGACGCTCGCGCGCGTCGAAGAATACACCGCCGACGTTCCCGCGAACTTTCCCGAAGCCGCAGATGACCTCGGACGATATCTGGCCGAGACGACATCGTCGGGAAATGTCAAATCGCTTCTCAAATTCACCACGCTGCTGCACGACGCGGGCAAGCCCCTGTGCGCCAGGCGTATCGGCGGCAGAATGAGATTTTTCGGGCACGAGACCGTCGGCGTTAAAGTATTCAACGATATCGCCTCGCGTCTCAAATTGTCGCGCGATGAGATGCGTTTCGCCTCGCTTCTCGTCAAAAATCATATGCGGATACTCCAACTCATCGGTTCGGGCAACACGACGCAACGGGCGATTTACCGTCTGAGACGCGACGCCGGCAAAACGTTTCCCGCGCTGTGCCTATTGTCTCTGGCCGACGCGGCCAGCTATAAAAATCTCAAGGGCTTCGAAAAAAACAACGTCGCGGCCGTGCACAAGTTCATCCGCAAAACGCTCAAGCAATATTTCGACGACATGAAAAAACCGGCGCAGACAAAAATAATAGACGGCCACCTGCTTATGAGAATGCTCTCTCTAAAACCCGGACCGGCCGTCGGAGCGATTCTCAAACGCCTCGAAGAAGAGCGCGCCATCGGAGCCGTAAAAACCACCGACGACGCCGTCAAATGCGCCCGCAAAATATTCAAAGAAATCTCGACTCGCAATCCCGTCAAACCACGGAGCGACTTATGACGAAACGCGGCGATTCCAGAGGCGACACCATCGAATCTCTCTTCCAGATAAGTTCCGAGATAGTATCGGACAAATACCTCAACGAAATACTGCGCTTCATCGTGAACATCACGGCCAGAATGATGAAGTCCAAGATTTGTTCGATACTTCTTCTCGACGAAAAAAAGAGGGAACTCTACATCGTCGCAACGCAGTCATTGAGCGAAGAATACATAAATAAACCCAATCTCAAAGTCGGCGAGGGGATTTCGGGTATCGCCATCAAAAACAAGTCCGTCATAATGTCGCCGGACGTGCGAAGCGACAAGCGTTTCAAATATCCCGAAATCGCCCGCAAGGAAAACTTCGTCTCGATGATTTCGGTGCCCATTTCGATAAAGGGACGTCCCGTCGGAGTCGTAAACTCGTATACGCCAAAAAAACACAAGCACACGAAAAAAGAAACAACGCTTCTTCAAACCATCGCCAATCAGGCCGGACTCGTAATAGAAAACTCAAAACTGATGGAAGAAATAAACTCGACGAAACAACTGCTCGAAATCCGCAAATCCGTCGAGCGCGCCAAGGGAATTCTTATGCGCGATCTGGCTATTTCCGAGGACGAAGCGTATAAAATAATACAGCGCAAATCCATGGACACTTGCCGCCCGATGAAGGAAATCGCGGAGGCGGTGATTTTGACTTACGAGATAAAGAAGTAATCCGATTTGAAATAAATCTTATTGTAGATCTATGGAAATTATCTAAATATATGCGATATCATGCTCGTTCGATCCTCGGTAAACCACCTGAAAAATGGCAGGTACTGGAGGAACATCTTCAAAATGTTGCGGAAAAGGGGGCGGAATTTTCCCATGTATGTTGTGGTGAAAACTGGGTTGAGAATGCCGGTTGGTTACACGATCTCGGCAAGGCAGATGAACGTTTTCAAGGATATCTGCTGCGGTGTAACGGACTTGATGATACCGGCTACGATTATGGACGCGTGAATCACTCGTCGGCCGGGGCAGCCTGCGCGGAAGAAAGAATCAAGTCTGCCGGGCGCGTTCTCGCTTACTTGATCGCCGGGCATCACGCGGGGTTGCCGGATTGGGAGATTGGCGAAGCCGCGCTCAACTACCGGCTCGGTGAGGGGCGGGAGAATCTACAACAGGTTTCGGCTTTCGCCGAAGAAGTGATGGCCAAGTTGCGACCGGCCGTGCGCCCGCCCTTCGTGAACAAGGACAACTTTCACTTCTGGGTGCGGATGTTGTTCTCGTGTTTGGTAGATGCGGATTCTCTCGACGCGGAAGCGTTCAAAGAGGGCGAAAAAGCTAAACAACGCGGGCGATATCCGTCGCTTGCTTCGTTATCCAAACTTCTC
>JASEHK010000210.1 GCA_030018875.1 Endomicrobiia bacterium
GTGTCATGCTGAACCATGCCCTGAATTAAATTCAGGGTCTCCGATTTCAGCATCCAATAAAATCAATATGTTATAAGACCCTGAAACGAGTTCAGGGTGACAAAATTTGTATTATGACACAGTCTCTTCACGGGAATGACAGGATTTGGGATTTTTCAACGGTCTCAAAATATGTTGTAAGAAAATAAACGGACCATTATTCATGCGCAGTTCGACAGGAAACTAAAAGTTATGGATATCTTTACAAAGTGCTCCAAGTTTACGGCCGCAAAAGAAGTCATGGCGGCGAATGTTTACCCTTATTTTATAAGAGTGGACTCGGCTCAGGGCGCGACCGCTATCGTCGAAGGCAAAGAGCGCGTCGTCATATGCTCCAACAATTATCTGGGGCTCGCCAACCATCCCAAAGTCAAAGAGGCGGCCATCGCGGCCGTTAAAAAATACGGCACATCCTGCACCGGTTCAAGATTTCTGAACGGCACGATAGACCTGCACCTGGAAGCGGAAAGAAAGTTCGCCCGCTTCGTCGGCAAGGAATCCGCGATTTTGTTCACCACGGGACATCACGCCAACCTGGGCGCCATATCCACTATCGTCGGCAAAGGCGATTATGTGCTCACCGACAAGCTCGATCACGCCTCGATAATAGACGGTTGCCGCCTTTCTTACGGAGAGATGCTTCGTTTCCGCCACAACAACATCGAAGACCTCGAGCGGGTTTTGTCCCGCTACAAGGACGCCGGCAAGCTCATCGTCGTGGACGGCATATTCTCGATGGAAGGCGACATAGCCGACCTGCCGGAAATAGTCAAGCTCGCCCGCGCCTACAATGCGCGGGTGATGGTTGACGACGCCCATTCTCTGGGCGTGCTCGGAGAACACGGGCGCGGCACCGCCGAGCATTTCAAACTTGAAAGCGAAGTTGACATCATAATGGGCACGGCCTCCAAATCACTGGCGTCCATAGGCGGATTCATCGCCGGACGCGAGGAAGTCATACATTATATAAAGCACGTTTCGCGCTCCCTTATATTCACGGCGTCGCTTCCGCCGTCGAACACGGCGGCCATCTCGGCGGCCCTCGATGTCATAGAGGACGAGCCCGAGCGCCGCGAACAACTTTGGCGCAATGTGCGAAAAATGAAAAGAGAGTTTACGCGACTGGGCTTCGACACCGGCGGCTCCAATACGCCCATCATACCGATTACCGTCGGAGAAAATATGGCCGCGTTCCAGATGTGGCGAATACTTTACGACGAGGGAATCTTCGCGAGCCCCGTGGTCGCGCCCGCCGTCCCCGACGGCCACGCGATAATACGGACAAGTTACACCGCCGCCCACACCGCCGAGCAACTCGACTTCGTGCTCGAAAAATTCGCGAAAGCCGGAAAAATACTCGGCATAATATCCGGCGGCGCGTCCGTCGAAAGCCGCAAATCCGTCAGAGAGTTCAGGGCCGACGCGCGTTTCAAATTGATGTGGCGCCGTCTGAAAAGTTTCGGCGTAAAAGAAAAAACGCAATCCTGGATAAAGAAAATCTGGGGAGTATAGAGTTCCGCGACTACGATTATAACGAGAATAATGTTGGCGGTCGGTAAATGAATATTCACCCTGTTGAAACAAGCAAAGATTTACGGGAGTTTGTGGACTTGCCGTGGAAGATATACGGGCGCGATCCCGCGTGGGCGCCGCCTCTGAAATCCGAAGTCCTCGCCATCCTCGACGCAAATAAAAATCCTTTCTGGGACCACGCCTCGCGCCGGCTTTATCTGGCGCGCGACAAGTCCGGCGCCGCCGTCGCCCGAGCCGCCGCGATAATTGACGATAACTTCATCGAGTTCCACCGCGAGAACACCGGATTTTTCGGATTTTTCGAATCGGTGGACGACCCATCGGCGGCCCGCGCTCTGTTTGAAACCGTCGAGGGGTATCTGGCCTCGCGCGGCATCAAAAAAATCATAGGCCCCACGGCGCCTTCCACCAACGACGAAATGGGTTTTCTCGTCGAGGGATTCGACACGCCCCCATTTATAATGATGCCGCACAATCCGCCGTACTATCAAAAACTCAGCCTTGCGTCGGGATACCGTCCCGCCAAAAATCTTCTGGCTTACCTGATGACCGAGCAAAACACTCCCAAAGAGCGCATAGAGCGTCTTGTGTCGTTGGTGAGAAAAAAAGAACCCTATCTCGTCGTGCGTCCCATCAATCCGAGGAACTTTGACTCCGAAGTCAAAAAAATATGGGAGATATACAACAACGCCTGGGAGAAAAATTGGGGCTTCGTTCCGTGGACGCAAAAAGAGTTCGATGCGCAGTGCGCAAAGCTCAAGCCCCTGATGATTCCGGATCTTATCCTGCTTGCCGAGATAAAAGACCGCCCCGTCGGAGTTCTTGCCGGGGTGCCGAATTATTCCGAGGTGCTTATGAAACTCAACGGCCGCCTCGGCCCCGTCGAGATTTTGAAGTTCCTCTACTATAAAACCAAAATCAAGGCAATGCGCGTAATGATAATGGGCGTGATAAAAGAATACCGCAATCGCGGCATCGAGGGCGTGATGTTTTCCGAAATAATAAAAAACGGCCCCAAACACGGCATCTATACCGCCGAGATGTCGTGGATTCTCGAGGATAATGTAATGATGCGTCGCGCCGCCGAGATGCTCGGCGGATACGTTTATAAAAAATACACCGTTTTCGAAAAGGAAATAAACCCCGCGCCTTGATTATGAAAACGAAACCCGCCGCCCCGACGGTGTCGTCCGGTTATCCCGGACTGATAGAGAAATACC
>JASEHK010000211.1 GCA_030018875.1 Endomicrobiia bacterium
ATCGAACCTGCCGCTCGACCCGTGAAAGCCCGCGCCGACGTCGTACCACGTGGTGGGGATTATTTCTCCTTCAACATCGGGCCGCCGGACGCCGTGAAAAGTCGGCGGTTCGTGTGTTTCATTAATGAGCCCTACCGGCAGAAGCAGTGATCCTGCGCGCAGATTGAAGTTTTTGTTCATCAGAAAGTCGAGATACAAAAACTCTATCGCTATATATCCGCCGCGATCCTTGGTGTTGCCCGGCGCGGACGTGCCGCTCGCCATACCATGCTCGATTTCAAGTTCCGCATTGGCTATGATTTTATCGGAATAATTATATCCGATTATAGGAACCATGCGATAGGCGTTGGCCAAGTCGCGGGAATCCTTCGAGGCGTAATTTATGTAATACACCTCGGCGTATGCGCCCAAACTTACCGCTCCCTCCGGCACCTGATACACTTTTGATAACGCCGGCCCCAGGTTGTAGAGGGACTTCAGGTCCATCGTTTCTTGAGCGTTGGCTCCGGCGGACGCTATAAACATCGCGAATAACGTCGCCGTTACCGACGACACCGACAACCAATTCTTTAACTTTGACAACAACATACTGCCTCCTTTTGCGCCGCCATGCTTGGCGGCTATTGTTTGTATGCGGGACAAACCGGATGCCCGCGATATTTGGACTCCATATATAATAATGAAACGCATTATCATTATATGTACTTAAAAAAAATCAATCAGCCCGTCGCTTTTTGCCGCACTTATCGCAAATCCCGTAGAGATCCAATCTGTGTCTTTGGGGGATAAAGTCGTGACGCTTGAAAAGTTTTGTCTGCAGGCGTTCTATGGCGTTATCGGTCACTTCCACAAACCTGCCGCATACGGTGCAAATCAGGTGATCGTGGTGTTCGTGTCCGTAAAGATGTTCGTAACGGCTCACGCCGTCGTCGAAGCGCAGCTCGCGGCAAAGCCCGCAGCCGCAAAGCACCTTAAGCGCGCGGTAGACCGTGGCGAAACTCACGCTGGGATATTTCTTTTTGGCCAAAGCGTAGAGTTCTTCGGCGCTCAGGTGTTTTTCCGTGGACAGAAATATCTCGGCGATGCCTTTGCGCTGCGCTCCCCGCTTAAAGCCTTTTTCGGCGATATAATTTTCCAGTATTATTTCTTCTTTGGGACGCATGAAGTTTTTAACTCCCGTATAATTATGATAATCGTTATCATAATATCAAAATGCCTCGGCCTGTGTCAAGTGGCCGATCTTGCCCCGTCTTATAAACCGGTCAAAAGTTTGATGTCCGACGGGTTGACCCTCCCGAAAACTGACCAAAAATGAAGTCGAGAAAAAAAGTTATACAATGCGTCTACGGGGAGGATGCAAAAGTGAAGAAACGATTATCCGACGGAGACGAGGATACTCAATGGTGGAGCATGCGACTGTTAAGCCCTCGTTTTTCCGTATAAAATCGGGTTTTTATATATAAAATTGGGTGATAAAAATTGGTTATGTTATATTTTGCCATTTTTTATACGCAAAAAGTTATATTACAAAATTAAGGACAGCCGGTTTGGCCCCTGAGGGGGGGTAGGGGGGAAGCCCCGGTTTTCTGCGTTTCGCCGCACTTCCGCCGCCCTTATTCATCATTACAGTCAACACCCTTCTCTTTCTTTTCCCGATTAAAACCTTTCCAAAGCACTCGGGCGGTTTTAATGTCAGCGTGAGTAATTACGCGCCGCCGGGGATATGATATAATGGCCTTAAACTATAACTAAGAAAAAACCGAGGTTGGTCCACAATCGCCTGAAGACGTACACGTCCCGAATTTGAGACAATCACACCGGAATATTTTTTATTCCGAGCGCGCGGCAGATTTTAATCAGCGATGGCACTTCCATCCTGGCGCCTTTTTCTATTCTTGAAATGTATGGCTGGTCGAAACCCGTTCTTACCGCCAGATCTTTTTGAGACCACCCTTTTTCTATTCTTTTGCCGCGAATGATTCTGCCGACCTCTTTGATAATCCCGTCGTCTTCGGACGGCTTCGCCTTGCCGGAGATTTCCTCGTAAACCGTCTCCCACCACGACCTGAACTCGTCGGACCCTCCCGTTTTCATCCAGTATTTTCTTATCGACGGCCACGACTCCGCGAACTGTCCGCGCGGTATGTGGCGGAAGGCCTCTTCGGGCTTGTTGGTTCTTGAAAGCACGGCGATAGCCCTTTGCGGATACTGCGGATGCGCCGGGTTTTTCAGTATCGAGCGGACTTTTTTCAGGGCCGACTCGTTGAGATTCCAGAAATATTTTTTTACGCTCATAATCCCGCCGCCTCCCCGACGAACTTTTTTATTTCGCCGTCCAGATGTCCGATAATCTCGCGCGACGTGAGTTTGGAGTCGTATACGTTCTCGTCCAGAAACGCCGTGCTGAAGTCGTGCCTTGAATATGTGCGATACCAGTGAATCATTCCCATTTGGTAGAGCGCCGGAAGTTTTTCAAGAAATCTCGACAGGGGCTCCACTTTTTTCGACAGGTAATAAAGGTCTATAAAGTCTCTGGCTTCGTTTCGGCCCGTCATGACGGTTCTGCCCGCGTGGTCGCTTAATGCCCGCGTTCCCGCCGTCGCGGCGATTTTGTGCAAATAAATGTCCTTGACGTTATAGACGGGGATGCCGTTGAATTTCCTGACCGACGGGGTTTTAACGACCACGTCTTCCACAAAATCGATTTTAAGCGGCTGCGCGAGACCCTTGGCCGACAGCGTG
>JASEHK010000212.1 GCA_030018875.1 Endomicrobiia bacterium
CTTGAAAAACCCGTGGTCAAACATTCCCGTACGCAGGTGGATTTTTTCTCGATGGAGATACTCTCGCGCGACGAGCGCTTCAGACTTTGGTACGCGCCGGAGTTTTTTCTGGATGTCGTCAAGCGGCTCACCGGACTTATATTCGCATCTTGGGCGCTGTGGTTGGCGGTCGGCATGATGCTCGCGCATATGATCAACCGCAAACTTTTGTTCGGCCCTCTCGATGCCCTCGTTTCGGGGTCGTCGGCGCTCTCTAATATTCCCCGGTCAATAGAAGCCGCCGTCCGAGCCGTTTTCGACGCCAGGTCTCAGCTGGCGCTTCATTCGATGCATTCGTCGGTGCTGCTTCAGGCGGCCAAGTCCATATCGTCTCACGTGGATCTTAATCACGCGATGTCGCGGATACTCGACATCGTCGTGGAAAAGTTCCCTGACACCGCGTGTTCGGTCACGCTTCTCGACGAAGACGGGTTCATAAGGGTCAAAAATACCCGGGGGCTCTCGGCGGATTTCATAAAAAAAATAAAGCTTCGACGGGGCGAGGGTTTCGCCGGAGAATGCGTCGAATCCAAGAAGACCATGGTCGTTCAGGACGTCGAAAACGAGAAAAACCTCGCCGAGGAAAGTCTTCTCTCCGCCGAGAACATCAAGTCATTTATACACGTTCCGATAATAATCGAGAACCGCGCGGTCGGGACTTTCAATATAAATTCATTTAAGAAAAACTATTTCACTCACGACACACTCAGCGTCGCCGCCACGTTGTGCGAGTATCTCTCGGTGGCCATATCCAACGCCAAAATTTACGACCGTCTGCGCGACTTCAACAGAAGATTAGAGTCCGAGGTCTCATACACCACCAGCGAACTCCTGAAGACCAACGCGAAACTCGTGCGCAAAATCAGGGCGATGAAAAGCGCCATCGAGATATTCGGATATTTTGATTTTCAGTCGCCTGTCGCGGACGCAATAATAGCCAAGGTTCTTATGAAAGTCCGCGACGTCGCCGGCGCGGACTTCGCCGCGCTTGTGGTATCAGACGCGGCATCCGGCAGATTCAAGCCGCTCTTTCGCGTCGTCGGTCTCGCAGATTACGAAACGGCCTTCGCCAAGACGGAATATGCCCTGTCCGACATCCCGTCGCTCGTCGAGGCGATGGCTTCCATGCAGCCCGTCGTGCAAAACGCGCCGATGAGCAAATCAAAATGGAAGATAATTCCCGAAGGCGTTTTCATAAAGACTTCGGCCGTATTTCCGATATTCGCCGACGGACAACCCGTGGGGGCCGTTCTCTTGGCCAACAAAATCGGCGAAGGCTTCGACGACGAAGATCAAGAGTTCATGAGAATCGTATCCTTCCGTCTCGGCGCTTATATCCATTGCGTTTACCACTGTCAGAAAAAAAATATAAAGAGGGTAGACGGTAAACGGGAGACGGGAGACGGTGAACAACCGCTTTAATCATCTACCGTCTACATTATTACCTTTTATTTCCAAGGAGGTTCCATCATGCAGATCAGATTAGCCGACAGATTGTCGCGATTAGGCACGGAAACGGCCTTTGAAGTCCTGGCCAAAGCCAAAGCGCTTGAGGCCAAAGGCAAGGATATGGTCCATCTTGAAATAGGCGAGCCCGATTTCGACACGCCGAAAAACATTCGCGAAGCCGCCAAAAAGGCCATTGACGAAGGCTGGACGCATTACGGCCCGTCGGCCGGTCTTCCTGCTCATCGCGCGGCGATAGCCGAATATATTTCCAAGACCCGCGGCATAAATGTTTTGCCCGAAAATGTCGTCGTCACACCGGGCGCCAAGCCGATAATATTCTACACGATGCTCACCGTGCTCAAACCCCGCGACGAGGTCATCTATCCGAACCCCGGATTTCCGATATACGAGTCAATGATAAAGTTCGTCTCGGGAATACCCGTGCCGATTCCGTTGCGCGAGGAAAACGACTTTACCTTCGATATCAAAGAGTTCAAAAAACTCGTCACGCCCAACACCAAAGTCATCATACTGAACTCTCCGCAGAACCCCACCGGCGGCGTTCTTTCCAGAAAAGTCCTCGAAGAGATAGCCGACATAGTCCTTGAGCGCGACGACATTGTGGTTTTGTCCGACGAGGTCTATTCGAGGATGCTCTACGACGGAGAAAAACATTTCTCGATAGCGTCCATCCCCGGAATGAAAGACCGCACGATAATAATAGACGGATATTCCAAAACCTACGCGATGACCGGATGGCGCGCGGGCTATGGCGTGATGAATAGGGAGTATGCCGGCTGGATGACGAAATTGATGACGAACTCCAACTCCTGCACGGCATCCTTCACTCAAATCGCCTGCATAGAAGCCCTCAAAGGGGACCAGAGCGAGGTTGATAAAATGGTGGCCGAGTTCTCCCGCCGCCGCGATGTCATCGTCGAGGGTTTGAACAAAATCCCCGGCGTCAAATGCAAGAAACCCAAGGGAGCGTTTTATGTTTTCCCGAACTTCTCGGAGTTCGCAATGAAGTCCAAGGAGATGGAAGAGTTTCTGCTCGAAGAAGCCGGAGTCGCGGCTCTGGCGGGAACTTCCTTCGGAGATTACGGCGAAGGATATGTCCGGTTCTCCTACGCCAATTCCGTGGAGAACATCAAGAAGGCGCTCTCGAAAATAGAGACGGCGCTTAAGCGTTTGCGCTGAAAAAAGCGGCCGGCCGCCGCATGTCATTGCGAGGAGTCCCGA
>JASEHK010000213.1 GCA_030018875.1 Endomicrobiia bacterium
CGTCGGAGCAACTACAATTCTTTCTTTTGTCATAGAACATATTGCGTTTGTACTAGATTTTAACGGGGGTTTACCTTATGATGAATACTCCGAGGGTCTTCGAGAGCAAAAAATCAACCACGCCTATGTAAAGCGAAGCGATTACCACGATAATAATGATGGCCACCGTCGAGGCTACGACCTCTTTTTTAGAAAGCCAGGTCACTTTCTTGAGTTCTTCGTATGCTTCGATGAAGAATGTTTTGATTGAGTTTACGGCGCTGTTCATAAAATTAGGAACGGGAGTGAAAATACTCGTCCCGCACCAAAACCGGGAGTGGAGGGACTTGAACCCCCAGTCCTGGTTTTGGAGACCAGTGGTTTGCCATTAACCGACACTCCCATGTTAGTTAAAAGTAACAAAGTAACAAGGTGATAAAGTGACAAGGTGACAAAAACAACCCTTTCACTTTTTCACTCTTTTACTTTTTCACCTTTTTCACCCTTTTCACCTTACTACCCCTGCGTTATTTCGTTTCTTTGTGCAGTGTGTGCTTCCGGCACTTCGGGCAGAACTTATTGAGTTCTATTTTTTTTTCGCGTTTCTTGCCGACAGCATTGTGATAATTTCTGTCCTTACAGACAGAGCACGCAAGCGTGATAATATGACGAGGCCTTTCTGCCATTTTAATACTCCCGTGTAAAGACAGGCAATAGGGTGTAGGCAGTAGGCAGTAGATTTTTTTGGTTTTTTGTTTTTCCTATTGCCTACTGCCTTTTGCCTGTCTTTTACCTCTCTACTCTATTATCTCGGTGACCACTCCCGCTCCGACGGTGCGTCCGCCTTCTCTGATGGCGAATCTTAAGCCCTGCTCGATGGCTATGGGCGTGATGAGTTCAACGACCATGTCCACGCTGTCTCCGGGCATCACCATCTCGACTTTGTCGGGAAGTTGTATGTCGCCCGTCACGTCGGTCGTGCGAAAGTAGAACTGCGGACGGTAGCCCTTGAAGAATGGCGTGTGGCGTCCGCCTTCGTCCTTCGTCAAAATATATACCTGACCCTTGAACTTTTTATGAGGCGTGATGGCCCCGGGAGCGGCTATTACCATTCCGCGCTCTATCTGGGTTTTCTCTATGCCTCTTAAAAGCACCCCGACGTTGTCGCCGGCTCTGGCGTCGTCTAAAAGTTTGCGGAACATTTCAAGTCCCGTCGCCACCGACTTTTTGGTGTCCTGTATGCCGACTATCTCCACCGCGTCGCCGACTTTGATTTTTCCTTTCTCCACTCTGCCCGTGGCCACGGTCCCACGACCCGTTATCGTGAAGACGTCTTCCACGCTCATCAGAAACGGCTTGTCCGTTTCTCTGACGGGCTCGGGTATGCTGTTGTCTAATGCGTCAACCAACTCAAGTATCGCCTTGGCCGCTTCGCCCTTGGGGTCGTCAAGCGCTTTCTGCGCGCTGCCTTTTATTACAGGTATCTTGTCGCCAGGAAATCCGTTTTTCGTCAATAATTCTCTGACTTCCACTTCCACCAAATCCATAAGCTCTTTGTCGTCGAGCATGTCCGTCTTGTTCAAAAATACCACCAATGACGGCACGTTCACCTGCTTGGCCAATAACACGTGCTCTCTGGTCTGAGGCATCGGTCCGTCGGGGGCGGACACCACAAGTATCGCTCCGTCCATCTGCGCCGCGCCCGTTATCATGTTTTTGATGTAGTCCGCGTGGCCGGGGCAATCTATGTGCGCGTAGTGTCTCTTATCCGACTCGTATTCCGCGTGATGCACGTTTATCGTTACGCCTCTTTCTCTCTCTTCCGGCGCGTTGTCTATGTCGTCGTATTTCTTCGCCTTGGAAAGTCCTTTCAGGGCCAATACCTGCGTTATCGCCGCCGTCAATGTCGTCTTGCCGTGGTCAACGTGTCCGATAGTCCCTACGTTTACGTGCGGTTTGCTGCGGTCGAATTTTGCTTTTGCCATAATGTGTTTCCTCCTGTGGAAAGGTAAAAAAGGTGATAAAGTAACAAAGTGATAAAGTGATAAGGTGACAAGGTGATAAAGTGATAAGGTGATAAAAACAACTCTTTTACTCTTTTACTCTTTTACTTTTTCACCCTTTCACCTTTTTACCATTCTACCTGCCTTATACATTTTTTTCTAAAATTTTATCCGATATCTGTCTGGGAACTTCTTCGTATCCCGACGGTTCCATATTGTAACTTGCGCGGCCCTGGGAAAGCGAGCGCAATGTGGTCGCGTAACCGAACATCTCGGCCAGCGGCGCCGTGCCCTTGATGAAGTTCAGCTTACCCTTGGCTTCCATCGAAAATATCTTGCCGCGACGGGAGTTCAAATCTCCGATTATCTCCCCCATATATTCTTCGGGGGTTATTACTTCCATTTTCATTATAGGTTCAAGCAAGTAAGGATCGCTTTTTTTCATACCGGCCTTGAATGCCATCGAAGCAGCCATCTTAAAGGCCATCTCGGAGGAGTCAACCTCGTGGTAAGAACCGTCTACCAGGGTTATTCTGATATCCACGACGGGATAGCCGGCTAAGACTCCGGTTTCGACGGCCTCTTTGAGGCCTTTCTCGACGGCGGGTATATATTCTTTGGGAATGGAACCGCCACGAATTTTGTCAACGAACTCAAAGCCCATCGTGCGCTCTAATGGTTCCATCACCAAGACCACGTGCCCGTACTGGCCGCGCCCG
>JASEHK010000214.1 GCA_030018875.1 Endomicrobiia bacterium
AGTTCAAGGCGGCGCTTTTTCTTTTCACAGTATCAGTTTTCGTTTTGGCGCTTTTCGTTTTTTTTTGGCGGCTGATATCTCATCTCGACTCGGTCGCCCTGATAGGTCCCGCATTATCGGGCAAGTTCGTGTCTCTCGTGTGCCTGTCGGTGTGGTGGATGGTGGTTTTTTCCTCTTTGAACGCGGCTTACGGACATTTTTATTTTGCGACGGATACCTACACCCTGATGTCCTGGCCGATGACCCTCCCGAATGTCGCGGGTATTAAGTTGATGAGAGTTTTCCGCGATTCTTCGATGACAGCCCTGGCCGCTATGGCGCCGCTTGCGGCGGCTTTCGGGCTTGCGCGCGGCGCGCCGATGATTTTTTACATCCAAAGTTTTACGGGACTGGTTCCGTTTTTTTTCTCCGCCGCCGCTGCCGGCGCGCTCGTCGTGATTTTGGTCAGCGCGTTTTTTCCCGCCTCCAAGGCCAGGCGACTTGTGTGGGTGCTGCTTGCCGCTTCCGGCAGCGCGATATATGTGCTTGTGAGGTTGCTTGAACCCGAACGGCTCGCGCGGCCGGACGCTCTGGAGTTCGTCGCCGAGTATCTTTCTTTTCTGGAGGCTCCGGCCGCGGCCAATCTGCCGTCCGGAATTTATTACGCGATTCTATCGAGGTCTTCATCCGGCGGGTTCAACGCGACGCCTTGGGCGGCGCTCCTTGCCGTTTGCGCGTCGCTTTTTTGGGCCATCACCGTCGCCGCGCGACTTTTTTACGCCGAGTCTCTCGCCGACAAATCCGATGCGCCTCGTTCCGGAGGATTTCCCGTCATGCCCGGGCGCTCTCTGGGGCGCGAGATAATATCTCTGGACACCAAGGTCTTTTTCAGAGAGCCGCAGAGATGGTCGCAGATAATGCTGGTTGCGGGACTTTTTGCGGTTTACCTTGCAAGCATCGCGCGCATACCGGCCGACACTTTTTATCTCAAGGTTCTCGTGGCTTTCTTGAATATCGGTCTGGTGGGCTTTGTCGCGTCGGCGCTTTCCTTGCGGTTCGTGTTCGCGGCGTTCAGCGAGGAGTCGGGCGTTTGGTGGGCGCTGGCCACGGCGCCACTGCCGATAGAGAAGATAGTCCGCTTCAAGTTTTTGTCAAGGGCGTTCGCCGTCGCCGTTTCCGCGGTGGTTCTTTATATCTCGTCGGCCGCGCTCCTCGCCGCGTCTTGGGGCGTTGCCGCCGCCGGCGCGCTCTTCGCGTTCGGGTTGTCTTTGTGCGCGGCTTCGGCGGCGTTGTACTTCGGCATAAGATTTCCGAAAAAAATATTTTCGAGCACAGCCGAGATAGAGAGTTCAAGCGGCGGCCTTTTTTACGTGGCGGCTTCGCTTTTTTACGTCGCGCTTAATCTGGCAGTCGCCGCCGCGCCTTTCAGGGCGTACTATATTTCGTCATTGGCTTCCGTTGCGGCAGGGACATCCGTCGGGCATCTGATGTCGTCTGCCGCAGCGATGTTTGCCGTCAATGCGGGGCTGGCGTTTGTCTTTTATAAAAAATCCGTCGCCGCCGCCGAAAGATATGAATAAGATAATCACACGGAGAACACAGAGACCGCAAAGATGTAAAATAACTCTCTAAATGGTTCTTTGTGTCTTTGTGTGAGATGAGAAAATGAATAAGGTAATTGTCCGCGCTCTACTGCCGGCGGCATTTTTTCTAAATATCAATTATCCTCTCGCGGCCGATACTCCCCGTCCGTCGGGAAGTTTTTTATCAGAAGTAAAAACCACGCGCCGCGCGTTTGCGTTGAGTTTCGACGACGGCCCCGGCGATTACACCATCTCCATTCTTGAGGAGCTCAAGCGCAGAGGCGCCCGCGCCACGTTTTTTGTGATGGGCTCTCAGATAAAAGGCCGCGAAGCAACATTGAAAAAAATCTTGGCCGACGGGCATGAGATAGGCAACCACACTTATAGCCACGTCAATTTTTATGTCTATAAAAAAGACGACCGCGCGGCGCGGCTCAAAGACGAGATAGAAAAAACCGATAGAATCATATATGGCATCGTCGGTAAACGGCCCCGGATGCTGCGTATGCCGCACGGCTATTGCGCAAAGTGGTCGCGCGATGTCGCGCGCGAAACGGGGCATATTATGGTAAATTGGTCGAGGGGATACGACTGGATGGGATTAAGCGCGGAGGAAACATCGCGCAAATACGTCGAAGCCGTCGCGCCGGGCGCCATACTGCTTTTTCACGACGGAGGACCTGACAGGAAGAAGACCCTCAATGCCCTTGAGGCAGTGCTCGATAAAGCCGCCAAGTCCGGTTACGAGGTTTTTTCGGTGGGAGAGTTGATTTCTTTGTCGCGATAAAATGGGCAAGGTGGGAATTGAACCCACACGAGGACATAGTCCCCTCAGGTTTTTGAGACCTGCGCGTCTGCCAGTTCCGCCACTTGCCCTTATTAAAGCGTCTGCTGCGAGCCCCGCGCGAAACAGTCGGGAACTTCAAGATTATGAGATTGTTGAAAAAGTCCCTTTGGACGTCATTGCGAGGATTTTGTAGGGACAGGTCGCGACCTGTCCCTACTGACGAGGCCCCGACGTTACGTCGGGGCGGCTACAAAGACCTTTTTCAACGGTTTCATTATATAAAAATGAGAGGGGGGAATGAAAGGGTACGTATGTCAAGTATTTTTTTGTCGTGCCTCCCTCGTAAGAAAAG
>JASEHK010000215.1 GCA_030018875.1 Endomicrobiia bacterium
TTTTATTTTTCGTCCATACCTAATCTCAGAACCGAGTTTGGAATATGGGACATAATATTGCGCAAAGTTGCCCACGTCGCGGTTTTCGCCGCGCTTTTTATTTTTGCGCGCTCGGCTTTCACGGATACATTCGGCGAAGCCGGCGTTTCCGCGCGGATTCTGTCCGTATCCGCGACCTATTTGTGGCCGGCGTTATTTAGTATAATATACGCCGTATCCGACGAGTATCATCAGACTTTTGTTGTCGGGCGAGTCGGATCGTTTTGGGACGTTATGATAGACACGTCGGGGATATGCGCCGCGGCTTATATGGAAATGAAAGGCCACATAAAAAAATTCGCCATGCTGTTTACCCGAACAAAATGAGAGTGTTCACCGGGACGAAATGAACCCGACCAAGAGAATATTTCGAGCGCTTCGTGAGATTTTAGTTTTGACGGCGGCGCTTCATTTTTGGGGTTGCGCAGCCCGTTACGATTTCGACGGAGCGGCAAAACTTGCCGCCGTCGGCCGCCACCTCGACGCGGCCGCGCGATACGAGCGTTTCGCCGACTCGCGCTCTGGTCACGAGTTGACGCCTGAGGCGCTTTTGCGCGCCGCCGAAATCTACAACTATAAATTGCGTCTGCCGGCCAAGGCCGCCTCGCTTTACCGTCGGCTCCAAAAAGATTACTCAAGCGATGCCGCCATCGTCGCGCGCGCCGCCAAGGGGCTTCTGATTTCGCCCGATTACTTTCCTCTCTTTACCGGCGCCGAATGGGTCGAGGGGGACTCCGCCACCGGCGGCTCGAACATGAAGGCCGTCTGGACGGCGCAGGAAATTTCCACGGGCGTTTTTCGCGTCGAAAAAAAATTCTTCGCCGGCGCCAAAGCGGTTACGACCCGCCGCAATTATTTCACCTTCAAAGATTACGCGCTTATCGAAAAACCCTCCGCGCCCGCGGCTCCGGGCGTTTCCGCATCATCCGACGAAGTCTTTCTGGAATACCCGATTTATCACGGAAAAAAATGGCGCCGCCGCGACGGCTCCAGAGTCGTCGAAATCACGGCCGAGTTCGTCTCCGAACCCGTGGTCACCAGGGCCGGAACGTTCACCGAGTGTTTAAGAATCGCCGAGCGATATTCCGATTCGCCGGGCGTTACAAGATATAACTATTACTCGCCGTACGTCGGATGGGCGCTCACGACCATATCGGTGGCGCGCGGCGAACACCGCAACAGCGAACTCATATCCTTCAAACTCAGGGACTAAAAAAATCTATGGACAACGTCGAAAAAAGAAAGCACGCGCGACACATACTCGTCTCTCCGGTGAGAATATCCGACGGAGAAAAAGAAAAACAGGGTCTTATACGCAACGTATCTTTCAGCGGCATCGGTTTCGAGTCCTATGAGATATTCGCCATCGGCAAGAAATACCGGTTCGCTTTTACGACGGGCGGATTCGTGAAAATATCCGCCTTGGCCGAAATTAAGTGGTCGTCGGAGGCCTTCGGCAAACGGCTTTACGGGGCCGAGTTCGCCGGCAACGGATTTTTAACGAGTATCAAGATAATACTGCTTGTCCGACGGCTCGAGGGCAAAAGGCCTCTATGAAAACGCTCGTGACGGGCGCAGCCGGTTTTATAGGAACGCGCGTTACCGAGGAGTTGTTGAGGCGCGGGCATAAAGTTTTTTGTCTGGTCAGGACACCCGCCAAGGCCGCGCACCTTGAGAAAAGCGGGGCCGTCATAATAAAAGGCGACGTGACCGACGCCGAATCTCTGCGCTCTTCGATGGAACGCCCTGATGATTCGTCCCGGCCAGTCGAGGCCGTCGTAAATTGCGCCGGTGTTTTGCGCGCGCGCGATACAGCCCGCTACTACACCGTCAACCGCGACGCCGTCGCGACTATGGGCGGGATAGCCAAAAACATCGCAGCGAGAATCGTTCATATATCGTCTCTGGCGGCTTTCGGCCCGTCTCGTCCGGGGAAACCCCGCAGTCTCCTCGACGCGCCCGCGCCGGTCTCCGAGTATGGCAGGAGCAAGTTAGAAGGCACTTTGGCCTTGGCCGCTTCCGGCGCGCGTTTTACGATAATAGTGCCGTCGGCCGTTTACGGCCCGCGCGACAAAGACATGTTCTTTTTCTTCAAGGCCGTCTCGATGGGGCTGGGTATTTCCACCCGCCCGATGAGGTTCATACAATTAAGTTTTTCCGAGGACGTCGCGGCCGCGTGCGCCGTTGCCGTCGAGACGCGGGAGGCCGAAGGCAAAACATATTGCGTCGCCGACCCCGTCGAATATTCGTGGAGCCATGTCTGTGAGACGATAGCCCTTGCCGCCGGCAAAAAGATATTTCGAGTTACCGCGCCCGACACTCTGATTTCCGTTGCGGCTTTCATCTCGCAAATCGCCGCCGCGCTCCTCGGACGGGCCGCCGTTTTCAACACCGACAAGGCCCGCGAGATGCTTCAAAGCGCGTGGACTTGCTCGGGCACCTCTGCGACGGAAAAAGACCTCGGAGTCCGCGCCACGGATTTTGCCTCTGGCGCCTCAAAAACATATAATTGGTACAAGCAAAACCGCTGGTTGTGAAACGAGATTTTATCGTCCGGCGCCTTTTATAAAATGAGATTATTGAAAAACCTCTTTTCCCCTGTTTGTCATTCCCATCTCTCGCCACGGCGGGACGGGA
>JASEHK010000216.1 GCA_030018875.1 Endomicrobiia bacterium
CGACCTCTCCGCCATAAAAAATCTTCGCGGGCCCGCCGACGAGAAAGGCCGTCATATACGCCACCCGCTGCTGCCACTCGCCGTTTGCTCCGCCGGGCCTGTATCTTGAAATAAGCCGGTGTTCATCGTGGTTTTCCATCATCACGGGATTTATAGAAAGAGAGTTTTTCCCTGTTATCTGCTGCTCGTCAAGACCTGAACGGACACCGAGAGTGCTTCGCGAACTGGCGTCTCCGGGCCTTGCCCACGCGCATATATGGTGGTCCCATGCGTTTTTATATCCGCCGCTGGCCATATCAATGGCGCCGTGAATCATCGGTCCCAATGAGCCGGTGTAGTCGTTGAAGTTGCCGACGGTTCCGGGTATCTCGCCCATCGTATAGAGTTCGGGGTTCCATCTGTCCAAAGCAAACCTCAAAGCGCGGCAGAATTCGTATCGTCCGGGGCCGTCGGCGAGGTCCCAGAACTTCGGGTTATCGAACCTGAACCCGTCGGTAAACGATGACCACCAGACGGCGTTATTGACCATATAAGCCCTCGGCTCGGCGAACTCCTGCCTCAACCCGAAGCCGAAGACCTCATCCTGGAAATACTGCGGATATTTTTTCCCCGTCGGAGAACCCTTGTGGCCGACTTGACCCGGAACCCAATCAAGCATTGTTTTTAGGTTGTGATTTTTAACTTTCTTTGCCATCGCAATATATTTATCCCTCCCGCCGAACCTGCTCATAAACTGGTACGCGTCTTCAAGATTGTACCCCCATATCCCGCCGCCGAACTGGTGCACCGGAGCAAGCCACAACATATTTATTCCCATCTCGTTAAAGTAGTCCACGGTATCCATGACGCCCTGGAAATCGCCGCCGTAACTGTTCGTATCCGTGGGATTGTTGTTCGTAGGATCGCCGTCGCGCCACGCGTCTACGAAAATGTTGTAAAGCATATAATCCAGCGCCGACGGCGGCGCGGACATATCCGGTTGCGGCTCGGCCATGGTTGGAACATGGGACGCCGTCACGCCGTTTGCCGCGGCGACTACACCGGCCGTGGAAAACATTACGGCCAGGTAATAGTCCACTACCCTGTCCGAGACCTCGTTCCAGGTGTTGGCCCCTGATGACGTGACTACATCAACTATGTTTGAACTATCCGCGCCCCACTGGCCTACTCCTCCGTTATCGTTCCAGAAAGTTGCTATTGTAAAGTTTACGGTTTTGCCGAGAAATCTTTCTTTGCCTCCGAGATTTGAAAGAGGCATCGCCACTTCATAAAAATAATTGCCGTTATGTTCCGAGTATCTGCCGAATTTTCTGTTTGAAAACAAACTGTCCTCCGCCCTAAAAACATCGTTACCCGTTACGATTTCGCAGAGCCATTCCCATGCAGTATCGCCGGAGACATAAGAGTCCTCCGCGCCGACGTTCCTTCCTCTGAACACCCTTTCCGTGGAAGTGAGGCCGTTGTCGAGCATTATCTGAATAAAATTTCTGCCGTCGAACCCGGCCGAGACCGTCGAGGCAAAGGCCACAAACATATAAAGATTATATTCGTCGCAGGTTATCCCGACGGAAGAAATGTCAAGTTGCGTAGAACTGTGGCTAGCGGTCCTTTGGTCGGAAATCGCATCGCGCCACAATGCGTCACCGGCGGAAACTGTTACTGAATTTATCGCCGTCGCATAGTTTTGCGACCAATCGGATAAACTTGAATCTATCGTCTTACGACTCACATAGATTCCGTCCGAAATAGTCCACGGGCTTTCATCGTCGTCGGTATTTTTTGCTTTTACCCGGCAATACCAGCGAACACCCCTGGACAGTCCGCTCACCGTGTAAGTGCTCACGGCAGACGATAAAGTTGCCGAGGAAAAGAAAAAAGTCGTATTTATGTCGTTAGAACTTGACACGCGGACAAAATAGTTTGTTATAGACCCGCCGCCGATAACCTTCGGCCAGATAAATGATACCGCGCCGTCGGCGTCTTCTATGCCGTCTACGACGCCGTAGTTGTTCTTGTTTATCTCGGATCTGTCGTCGTAAACGACGGTTACTTTCATGGACTGTGAAACTGCGGGAACAGTGCTTGCGATAACGGATAGAGGTGAAACATAAACGGCGCTGAACAATCCGTTGACGCCGTCGCCTTTATCAAGTGTTCTGACACGATAATAGTATGTGACGGCGGCGGTCAATCCGCTATCCGTATATGAAGAAGACGGATGAGTTCTTGTCGCTATATGCAACACATTGGCGGTCGTCTCCGACGCAAAAGAAAACGTCGCGCGATAAAGCCAGTATTTATCCCTGTCATCGTAACCGCTGAAAGACGGCAAATCCCAGGAAACATCTATCGTAGTTGAGCCGGCGGGATTAGCGGCAATTCCCGGCGGAGCATTTGGCGCTAAATCCTCTGCGGGAGCAAAATTCGAGGCATTTACTGCGCTTGTTGACCACGAAGAAACATTGCTCGCTTTGTCTATTGTCTTGATTGCAAAATACCATGTCGTCCCGGGATATAAAATCCCCCGGACAATTGTTGATTGGAAACTCCCGGGATTAACATTTGTCGTGGAAATTTCTACGATGCGCGTGAGCGGGGGGTTGTTAGATATTGAGTCATAAAGTTCTGATGTAATGTTGTATGTCGCTGCTTTTATTTGATATTTGGCATTTAT
>JASEHK010000217.1 GCA_030018875.1 Endomicrobiia bacterium
TCGGAAAGAATAAATGAATACGCGCGCATTCGTAATATCGCTTGCGATGCTATCGGCGGCGGTTTTGATTGCTCCGCGCCCCGCCCTTGCCCTCAACGACAAAACCGACATTTGTATAAATGAAATATATACGCTTGGCAACGCCGGGCAGGACTGGGTGGAATTATATAACCCGACAAACGACGAAGTTTCTCTGTCCGGATGGAAAGTAATTTATAACGCCACTGCCGACGACACCGGCAACGACACGGTCATCTGGCAGGGCGGCGGAGCGAGCGTAATAGCCGCCCGCGGCTTCGTCGTAGTTTACTCTACGCCGAACATATCGTCGAGCAACAGTTATCATATCAAGTTGAAAAACTCGGCGGACACATTGATTGATAAAATCAAATATCCCACGCTTGCCGGAGTGGGAACTTTTCAGTCCATATCGCGCACATACGACGCAAGCCCTTACATCGAGAAAAACCCCACGCCGACTCAAGGATATGCCAACGCAATCAACGACAGTCAGATTAAAATAAATGAAATCCGTTACGACGCCTACGGCAACGAGTTTGTGGAACTCTACAATCTTTCATCGTCGAGCGTCTCTCTTGCGAACTGGACGCTCAGGAACAGGTATGCGATAAAAACGACCTCGCCTTACAGATACCTTTTTCAATTCAGCGTAAAACTGGACTCCAGCTCTTTCAACTCGCTCAATGCTTCAAGCATTGACAATTCGCTCAACGCTTTCACCTGGGCGGACGCTTTCGGGTCGGGCGGATTCACGAAGACCACCGACTACGTCGCTCTTGCGAACCCCGACGGTCAGGTGGTGGATAGAGTCCACTGGGGCGGCGGGAACATTTATTACGACGGTACTTCGGCGTCGCTGAATGTGCCGTTTGATTATCCCGCGCAAGGGAATGCCAACGATCCACGCAGCATCGCCAGAAGCGCCGACGGGTCGGACACCGGAAACGACGCGAACGATTTCGTCATACTTAATCCCTCGTCGGAGGGCTCCACCAACGAGAACTCTTTTACTCAAAGCCCCAACACTTTGACTTATCCCGAAAGCAACAAAAGCGTCTCGGCGGCTTATCAAATATCGCTTAAACTCGGCTCGAACTCTTCCGCAGGCAAAGGCGATTATCTTATTTTCACATGGACCGGCGGGACGCAGGACTCCAAATCGCCGCATTATTTCCGTCTCAAAGACCTCGGATTTAATCTTACCGATAGTGTCGATATCCAAACGATAAACTACAACGGCTCGCCCGACATAAACGGGAATTTCTTGATTCACGACGCGCTCTACCGTATGATTCTCGTCACCGACAACGCTTACGGTTCCGCTCCCGCGATAACGAGAACCGAGGTAAAATTAGACACCGTTGCGCCCGCCGGTGTATACGATTTGGCGGCGACTACGGCTGCATCCGAAGGCGCGGTAGACCTCGCTTGGATCGCCGTCGGCGACGACGGTATGTCGGGCAATGCTTACAAATACATCGTCAAATACGCCACTTTTTCCGTCGGTGACGAAGCCGCTTTTTCCGCCGCCGTAGAATATCAGCAGTCGCTTGCGCCTCAGCCGCCGTCCTCGTCCGAAACTTTGACGGTGACCGGTCTTTATCCCGCCGCGACTTATTATTTTTCGGTAAAGTCGAGCGATGAACCGAATGCTTTCAATCTCTCGCCTTTGTCCGGCTGTGCGACGATTTACGTGGAGAATCTTACGCCAGCCGCCCCGCAAGGGTTATCCGCCGACGCGGGGCTGTATGATAAGGTGATACTCTCCTGGCAGGCGAACTCCGAGATTGATTTGGCCGGTTACAATGTTTATCGCGCCACAACAGCGGGCGGGGCATACGGAAAACTAAACTCCCTGCTCATTACTACCGCGACTTACACCGACGAAAATTTGACGTTCGACGTAACTTATTACTATGCTATCACCGCCGTCGATAATTTCAACTTTGAAAGCGGTTACTCGGCGGAGGTCTTGGCTTATGTCAAGCCGCTCGTTTCTCCCGTCGGCCGCATCGTCGTAAACGAGATAATGTACGACCCCGCGACGACGGAGCCCGCGACCGAGTGGGTCGAACTTTATAATAAAAGCGAGTTCGTGGTGAACCTGTCGTCGTGTGTTTTCTGGGTTCCGCCGGCATACGTGGTAATTCCGGAGCCGACGTATCTTGCCCCCGGCGGATTTTTCGTTTTGGCGCGCAGTTCGGAGGCGGCGGGCGGGCTCGTTGATTTCATCTACGGCGGAAAAAGCGTTGGCTCGATTCAACTCAAAAACACAAGCGATACGATATATCTGACGACGCCGGATGCCGTACTCATAGACAGCGTAACTTACAGTTCATCCTGGGGCGCGGCGAACGGCTCCGGCCCCGAGAATCTCACACTTCAAAGAAAATACTCCGACGGTAACTCCAATGATTTCAGCAACTGGGCGAAGAGCATAGATCAAAACGGCACGCCCAAAGCCGCCAACAACACCGACCTCGTTTTGCCGAACATAAGTCATACGCCCGTGTTTGCTGCCTATGCCGGCCGCCCCGTCACGATAGATGCCAGCGCCACCGACAATATGTACTGGTATTCGGGCAACGTCCGGCTTTTCTACAAGAAATCCTCGACGGA
>JASEHK010000218.1:0-712 GCA_030018875.1 Endomicrobiia bacterium
ATACAATATTCTGTGCCGCAAAACACAATCGCGCGGCGACCCGTCAAAATCATGAAAATCGGAATAGACGCAAGAATGATAGGGCACTCCGGAATTGGCACGGTTCTGAGGAATCTGATATCAAGACTTCCGGCGATAAGCGCTCACGATTACGTGTTGTTCGGAGACAAAGCAAAACTCGAAAGATACGGCATTCCCGTCATCGGGGCGGATTTTCCGATATACGGTCTCAAAGAACAAATTGTTTTTCCCGACATCATCAAAAAAGCGAGAGTGAACTTGTTTCATTCGCCTCATTACGTAATACCGTTGATGTATGCGGGAAAAATCGTGGTTACCGTCAATGATTTGAACCATTTGCTCTTTCCCGAATACCTCTCGTCCAAATTGGCTTATTACTACGCGAAGTTCATGCTCGGCGCGGCGTGCAAAAAATCCGCAAATATAATAACAATATCGGAAAACACCAGAAAGGACATCATCAGGTTTTTTAACCCGCCGGAATCGAAGATAGACGTTGTGTCCCTTGGCGTGGACGAATCGTTCCGTCCGGGCGTCGCGGGAGGCGACAACGCCCCGCGGAAAAAATACGGCGGATACCTGCTTTACGTCGGGCTTATACGTCCGCATAAAAACATTCTTCGTCTGATAGACGCTTTCGCTAAACTCAAAAAACAAGGCGTCATCGGACACAAACTAATTTTGATAGGAA
>JASEHK010000218.1:722-2607 GCA_030018875.1 Endomicrobiia bacterium
AAAGATGAAAGACACTTATTCCGACGAGCTCAACAAAAGGATAAACCGCCATTCGCTCGGCCAAGATATAATCATCCTTGAAACGATAAAGCCGCAGGAGCTGGCCGATTTTTACAGGTGCGCGGAGTTATTTGTCTTCCCGTCGCTGTATGAAGGTTTCGGCCTGCCTCCGCTTGAAGCGATGGCCTCAGGCTGCCCTGTCGTGGTCTCAAATACTTCGTCCTTGCCCGAAGTCGTCGGAGACGCCGGACTTATGGTGAACCCTTATGACGTTGACGAACTCGCCGGCGCGATGCATTCGCTCCTGAAAGATGAAAACCTTCGCCAAAAAATGATAAAGCGCGGGCTGGAGCGTTCAAAAATATTTTCCTGGGACGATACCGCGAAAGAAACTCTGAAGATTTACGGGAAGGTTTTATCGTCGTGAAAAAAAAATGCGTAATCTGCGCGGAAGATAAAAACTCTGTCGTTTTCGAGGAGGCCGGCATACCCATACTGAAATGCGCGGGTTGCGGCCATGTATCTTCGTCGTTCGAGGCCGTCAATGACTACGACGGATATTTCGGAAATCGCCCGCTCTCGCCGGACGCTCAATTCTGGTGGAACGAAGCCCACGACGCGATGTATGACGATTTCATCGGGAAATATATGGCGGGCAAATCGGGACGGCTGCTCGATATGGGTTGCGGCCTGGGATACTTCGTCAAAAAAGCCGCATCCGTCGAAGGATGGGGCGCATTCGGCTGCGAGATATCAAAACCGGCCGCAGATTACGCGCGCGAACATTTGAGCCTGCGGAACATCCATTGCGGCGGCGTGGAAGATTCGTTTTTCGACGGCAAGAGCTTTGATATCATCACTCTGTGGGACGTTCTGGAACACATACCAAAGCCCGACCCGCCGCTTAAACGCCTCTCCTTATTGCTGAAAGACACCGGCATGCTCTTCATACACACGCCCAACGTGAAAATACAATTGGCGAAGGCGAAGATGAAGAAGTCCCTGATGGGAATGAGACCCGATATTCATTACCTCGAACCGAAAGACCATTTAAATATTTATTCGGCGCAAAGTTTAAGAACACTGCTTAACCGCAACGGCTTTCCGAAAATAAGTTTCATACATCTGAAACCCGTTCAGAGCGTAGCGGGCAGCAAAAATAGATTACTGCGACTCGTCAAAAATCTGTGGTTTTATTCTTCGTCGGTTTTATTCCGCGCGACATTCGGCCGGATAAATGCGGCCAATCTGTTCGCGGTCGCAATGAAATGACAACCCGTCGTCGGGCGAAGTCCCGCTCTTCAAGGAGTGTATAGATAGATATGCGAGGCAACAGATTACTGAAAATCATAGACTTTTATATAGGCGTGCCGCTTGTTTGGTTGCTCGGATTCCTGTGCAAAAAACCGGCCACCCTCGACGGAGCGTTCAAAAAAATACTGCTCATCAAGTTATCGGCCATGGGCGACAGTGTGGTTTTGATACCGGCCGTCAGGGCGCTGCGCAAAAAATTCCCCGATGCGACAATCACCGTCATATGCACCAAAATCAACAAGGACATCTTCCAGCTCTGTCCTTACATCAATAAAACCATAGTCTTCGACGTAAAAAAAATCATCAATCCTTTTTATTCTTTGAAACTTTTCGGGAAAGAACATTACGACGCGGCCATAGATTTCGACCAGTGGCTCAGGGTTTCGCCGGTCTTGAGTTTTTTAAGCAAAGCGAAGATACGCCTCGGATTTGAAACGGACTTGCAGTTCAGGCATTATAGTTACACCCATCCGGTGAAACACTCTAAAGACAGGCACGAACTGGAATGTTTTTTCGATATCATACGGCCTTTGAGCGTCGAGTCGTCCGACGACAAACTCGAGTTTTGGAT
>JASEHK010000219.1 GCA_030018875.1 Endomicrobiia bacterium
CAAGAAAATCCGGAATCACGAAGACGCCGTTTTTATGAAGAATGTGGTCGGCTTCAAGGTTCGTCGGGCCGTTGGCGAGTTCACAAAGTATCTTTGCCTTGATTTTGCCGGCATTGTCCTTATTGATGACATTTTCAAGCGCGGCGGGAATCACTATGTCCACATCGAGTTCGAGCAACTGCTCGTTAGTGATGCGCTCGCCGACCTGATAGCTCGATACGGTCTTCTTGGATTTTTTATGCTCGACGAGAGTGGCGCAGTCGAGGCCGGCTTTTGAGTAAACTCCGCCCTGCGAGTCGGACACTGCCACGACCTTCGAGCCGAACAACTCCGTCACAAGACGGTGGGCGTGCTGTCCCGCGTTGCCGTAGCCCTGAACCGCGACGGTGGCCTTGTCTAATTTGATGCCCAGACGGTTTGCGGCTTCTCTGAGCGTATACATTCCGCCTCTTGCCGTGGCGTCGCCTCTGCCCAGAGAACCGCCCAACTGTATCGGTTTCCCCGTGATAACGCCGGGAGAATTATATTGTCTGATTTTCGAGAACTCGTCCATCATCCACGCCATTATCTGAGGCGTGGTATAGACGTCGGGCGCGGGGATGTCCTTTTCGGGTCCGATTATCTGGGCTACCGCTCTTATGTAGCCCCGCGCGAGCCGCTCAAGTTCGCCGACGGACATTTCCTTGGGGTTACAAATCACGCCGCCCTTTCCGCCGCCGTAAGGCAGGTCCACTATGGCGCATTTCCATGTCATCCACGCCGACAAAGCGCGAACCGTGTCTATGGTTTCTTCGGGGTGGAATCTTATTCCGCCTTTCGTAGGTCCTTTTGCGTCGTTATATTGAACTCGGAAACCCTGAAAGACCTTGGTGGTTCCGTTGTCCATCTTAACGGGTATACTGACGGAGAGTTCTCTCATCGGGACACGAAGCATCGCGTGAGTCGCTTCGTCGAGCCCCAAAAGTTTCGCCGCTTCTGCCAACTGCGCCTGCGCCAACTCGAACGGATTTTTGGACGACATCGTTGCCCTCCAATATGATTTTCTTTAAGACGTTTCAATCCACGCGCCCGCGTGGGGCGCGACCGAAAAACTAACGAGGCGTAATGCTATCAAATTATTGAAATGTTGTCAATACGACGATAAAGTAAAAAGGGTGAAAAGGTAAAAGGGTGAAAGAGTTGTTTTTGTCACCTTGTCACCTTATCACCTTATCACCTTTCTTGATGACTTGACAGGCACAAGTCGCTATGAGGATGGGGAAATTATCAGGCGGGGATTGCGCTATGCTTGAGAGTTTCTCTCGTTGATATAATCTTCTTTCTGAGAGAGCAGGAGCGCTTTGAGTCCTTTGAGGATGGAACCAGAGGCGGCCTTATCCGAAATCGCCAAACCGCATACGACGTACGTCCCGTCGAGTTTCGTCCAGACAACTTCGGCGGGCGCGGAAGATATGACGTTGTCGCAAGGCAAAACCACATCAAATATAATCGTGTCACCCTCCGACATAGGACTCCTTGTAACGAGCTTCGCGCCGCCGAGCGAAATATCGCGGAAACGCCCCCACGACTCGTTTGAGTTCTGCGTCTTAAAAAACACCGGCGCAAGGAGTGTTATTCTCGGAGAGATTCTTTGTTTCACGCCGCTATTGTACGATTTGAATCCGACGGAGGGCAATAGGCCGAATGGGTATATTTTTACCTATTTATGGTTAGTATATTTGGCTATGTAAGGGGACGATGAAACGGCGGCTTACGCATCACCGACGGGTTCTTTGAAAACCAGCGGAAGTTTTATCCTGACCTCGGCGCCACGGCCCTCACCCTCTGAGGAGACACTTATTTCTCCCCCGTGTTGCTTGATTATGCCGCTTGAAACGCCGAGCCCCAGACCGTGCCCGTCGTGCCACGTCGTAAAAAACGGCTTGAATAATTCGGACATGTTCTCTTTTTTTATCCCGACGCCTGTGTCCCTGAATATGATACTGACCCACGGGTCATTGCGCAGAATCGCGATGAAAAGTTTGCCGCCTTTGGGCATCGCTCTCTGAGCGTTGAGTATCGCGTTGAGGAAAACCTGTTGAAGGGCGCTTTCGGATATGCGAAGGTCGGGCACCGCGTCGTAATCCCTCATGATTTTTATGTTTTGAAACTCAAGTTGCCGGGCGTAGATTTTAAGGGTCGTCTCAAGCACGTCGCGAACGTCGCCGGAGCAAAAACTCATTTTTTGTTGACGCGCGAAATCCATAAGGTTCGATAATATTTTTTTTGCGGCGAGCGCCGACTCTTTTATCGCGGGGAGATCTTCCGTCGAGCCGCTCTGCATCATCAACTCGGTATTTCCTAGAATCGTCTGAAGCAGATTGCCTATCTCATGGGATAAGCCGGCCGCCAATTCACCCACGCACGCCAGACGGGAGGCCTGTATCAGTTGCGCGCATATTTCATCTTTACGGGATTTCTCCGACTCAAGTTTTTTTCGGGCTTCCACGCCCGCGATAATACGCGTCGCTGCGAAGCAGCCGACGACAAAGATGAGCGCCGTCGCCGCCATAAAAATTATAGCGGGCATAAAACCCCCCGTTTATCG
>JASEHK010000021.1 GCA_030018875.1 Endomicrobiia bacterium
GTCCCGCCCGTCGGGCGGGGCGGCGCGGCGCGTCTGAGCTTTCGCAAAAGAGAAAGCCCGTCGAGCCTGTTGAGTTCGTCGGCGATAAAGTCGAGTTTATCCACGATTCGATTACAGCGCGGGCTTCGCGCACACCACCGCTCCTATCTGAGAACCAAAGCCATACGACAAAGACATCGCGCGACGGACACACATACGCCGTCCGGATTTTCCTTGTATAAAATCAAGCGGAGCCAGCGGACGAATCAGATTCAAGTTAGGCGGCGCGACATCTTCCGCCGTGGCCAATAGCGAAAAAATAAACTCGGCCAAACCGCCGGCTCCGAGCATATGTCCCGTGGCCGCCTTTGTCGAGGACACACCGATGGCGCCCGCGCGCCCGCCAAAGGCATCGAGTATTGCACGGGCCTCAGCGGGATCATTTTCACGCGTGCCCGTGCCGTGCGCGTTTATGTAATCTATCTCATCAATGAAATTACCCGCCGCGGCTTTTATTGCCCGCGTGATCGCGAGCGAGTCCCTTCCTATATTAATCACATCCGACGATGATGTCGCGCTTATTCCCGAAATCTCCGAGAGAATCTCGGCGCCGCGCGCCATAGCGCGGCTTTTTCGCTCGATGACAACGGCGGCCGCGCCCTCGCCCAGCGCAAAACCGTCCCGTCCCTCGTCGAACGGCCTCGCCGATGTCCGCGACAATACTCCCATATTTCCGAACGCTCCGACATAAAGAGGTTCGATGGAAGCCTCGACGGCCCCGACGACGGCGGCATCGAAACTTCCGCTTTCAATCGCCGATATAGCGCAAAAAATGGACTGTATCCCTCCGGCGCAAGCGGCTACGGCGTTCTTGACACTCTTGGACGCAAAATCAAATTGCGACGCAACTCTCGCGCCTACGGAGCCCATCACATTGGAAAAAAAATCTTCGAAGATACCGGCTCCGGGCTTTGACTGCCCCATCACGAAACATACGGGAAACTCTCCAGGCAGACGCGCCTCGCCGATGGCCTCGCCGACAGCGGAAAGCAGCATTTTATACGCCCTCTCATGACCGACGAACTCCGACGGAGGCCGCGCATCCAAATATCCCCCCGCCCCTAGCGAGACGGCCGACTTACCGTCTATCAATGCCCGCCAGCTTGAACGCGCCGTGCTCCCCAAAGGCGTCACCGCGCCTACCCCCGTGACCACGACGGCGTCATTCATATTATCCTGGAATCCACGTTGAAAATCTGGCCCGAAACTGTCGTCAACTCCGATATAAAAACTACGAAACGCGCAAACTCTTCGTCGGAAGTGGTAACACCGAGCACACTTTCGGCAATATTTTTTCGATAATATTCTTCGGGAGCGGCGCTACCCATATCGGTCAGATGAAACCCCGGCAGAACACAATTGACCCGCACGCCAAATCGTCCTAATTCCCTCGCGGCTGTTTTCGTCAAAGAAATAAGACCGCCTTTCGCCGACGAGTAATTCGCCTCGCCGAAATTACCCCTCCATCCGACGATGGAAGAAATATTTATTATCGAGCCGGATTTTTGACGGGACATTACTTTGGCCGCTTCGCGCGTCACATAGAAGGCGCCGCTCAAATCCGCTCCAATGACATCGTCCCATTCACCATCGGACATTTTTACGACGGCGCGGTCTCTTATTATCGCGGCATTGTTGACGACAACGTCAATCCTGCCGAACTCTCTTATGACACTTTCCGTCATCTCGAAAACATCGGAAGACCTTGCAACGTCGGCGCGAAATTTTTGGGCCCGAAAGCCCTCTCCCCTCAACTCCCGCACGAACTCATCCGCCGACTCCCCGGATTTATTATAATTGACACCGACGGCATAACCCGCCGACGCAAACTCTTTTGCTATGCGGCAACCCAAACCGCGGGACGAGCCGGTCACGAGCGCGACTTTTTTTTCGTGCGTGTTCATTTTTGGGAAAGATAAAGGCGCAGCGGCGCGCGGCGGCGCACGCGACTTTTTTCGCCGCCGATTTTATTGCGCGACTTCAAGGCCGAGGTCGGCGAGCATTTTCTTGTCTTCATCGCTCGAGCGGCCCGGCGTCGTGAGATAACCGCCCGTCATCATTCCATTCGCGCCCGCGAAAAAAATCCACGACTGCAAATCCCGCAGATTCACTTCGCGGCCGCCGCAGACACTTATATCTTTATCTGGCAAAATAAAACGAAACGCCGCTATTAGTCCGAGTATTTCCCTCGCAGACAGCGGCGGCGCGTTTTCAAGCGCCGTCCCCACGACAGGATTAAGAAAATTGAGAGGCACGGAATCGGGATTTATTTTTTTCAAGGTTAACGCGAAATCGAGCCGGTCGCGCGGCGTTTCGCCGAGTCCGAAAAGTCCCCCGCAACAAAGTTCGAGACCGGCGGACTTTACGGCGCGAAGTGTCTTTATACGGTCGGCATAGGTATGGGTAGCGCACACCGACGGGAAAAATCTTTCGGAAGTTTCGATATTGTGATGATATTTTTTAAGCCCGCATTCTTTAAGAAACGCAAGTTGCTCGATTGTAAGTTCGCCCAGAGACGCGCTGATTTTTGCGCGGACAAGTGGGCGAGAGGCATCGCCGGTATATTCTTTTTGCGCGGTATCCGCGTCGGAAGATATTTTTTTAATTGCTTCTCCGACGCGAGCGACATCCTCGTCGGAGACACCTCGCCCCGAAGTCACCACGCCGAAACATAACGCCCCCGACCGTGCCGCACGCTCGTAAGCCCCGTATATTTCCGATGGCGACACCAGGGGATACGACTTCACTTCGGCGCGAGAATGTGCGCTCTGGGCGCAGAAACGACAGTCCTCGGAGCACATGCCGGACTTCGCGTTTATTATCGAGCAGAGTTTAACGGAATCGCCTTTGAATTTTTTCCTGATTTTATTAGCCCAATAAAGCAAATCGTCGAGTTCTTCGTCTTTCGACAAAAAAAGATATTCGAGTTCCTCGCGTTTTAACTCCTCGCAATTCAAAACTTTTTCGGCAATCTTACATAGTTTATTCATCTCACTAATCCTACAATAAACAAAAAAAAATGTCAACCTGATAAAATCAAAGGTTGACATTCGAACAAATGTTCGATATTTACCGGACAATGTTTATTTCAATCAAAAAAGGGTGGGGTTTAGATGAAAAGCAGAAAGAAATCCGATGGGGAATGTGGAACGTCCCCATTTTCACACGGTGGCAACCCCCATCTAAACTTGACGGAGTTTATTTCTATGTTCTTTTTGGAATTTTAAATACCATTTATGCATAGCGGCAAGCGTGGAGCGACGTTGTTTGGGAGATAACTCCAAAAACTTTCGCAAGGAGACGCCAAGCGCTATATTTCTTTTACACTAGGACAATACATTTTGACCTCCAAAAAATAAACCCCGCCAAGGCGGGGTTATTCATTTTTTACAACTGATAATATTGCTATGTGGGTGTGGTATTAGAAAGTCAGAGAGAGAGAGAGTAACTGCGGGTTAATAAACTTCATCGTGGGAACCGATGTCAATCAGAAAAATATCGTCTTCTTTGTGCTCTTCGCTCTTTACGAAATCAAATACTATTCGCAGATCATATCCGATACTGCATCCCCAAGTGCCGGACAATTTCCCTTTTAGTTTATGGGTTTCTAACCGGGGATCAAACAGGTCTTTAACCAAGAGATTAAGGGTTTCTTCAATATCTTTCTTCAAAGTTGGACGCTTTTTAACAACCCGCCTAAAAGCCCTAACGAAGGTTTTACTCCAGACGAGTGTTCTCATTCCGCAATTTCTTTCATCAGGTCGTCTACGGCGCCTTTTTTTATTTCCCCTCGAGAATATTGTTCCCTTGCTTCTTTTATTGTTTTTGCAAGCGATTCCCGCTTATGCTCTATCAATCTGTGTTGAAGTATATCAATAATGCTTTCTTGCTGATTTTCAGACAATGACTCAACTATATCCAACGCTTCGTGGAATGTTATATTCCGTTGGCCGCACATTTGAATGCCTCCTCGGATATCTTTTCGATTTTAGAATGTTTACTTTTATTTTCTTTTTATATCACGTCGGAGAATTTGGCGAGTTCTATATTCTGGTCGAGGAAGTATTGTTTGAGCTGCGGCTGGCAACAGTGGGCGAGTTCGGCTTCGCGCCAAAGCTCGCCGTAACCGGGATGCGTCAGGAGCTCGGCGACTTTGTAATTCTCGTCTATATTTCCCCAATACCATCCCTCGATGCAATGATCGGTGTATTTCAGGCCGGATGAGTCGAGGGTTTTTTTAAGCGGCTCGTATTCGGAATAATTTGAGAAGAATTTCTGCGGGAGACGCACGATTTTTATGCCGCGCTCTTTGGCGGCTTCGCAGACGAGCGGAAAAACTTCGGGATTGATATGGGCGTGATGGTGAGAGTCCACATGGTCACAGGCGAATCCGAAAGAAAAAAATACATCGAATTGACGATGTATCTCTTTTTTGATTTCTTCCAAGCCGGGATGGGGGTCGGCAAAGCCTACGGCCATGCCCTTATGATGGTCTATCGTAAAAAATTTGTCGAGATTGAGATGAATCCCGATACCGAGCGCAGGATTTTCTTTGAGTCGGGCGAGCGCATCGGAGACGGCCTCGCCCTCGACGAACAGACTCACCGACGTGACGACCCCGTTCCTGTGGGCGACTACTATCCCGCGGTTAACGGACTCCCTGAGCCCCATATCATCGGCGTTAATTATAAGTTTTTTAGACATATCCGGTGTCTCTTTATATCCGCGGGACGTGTTACTGACAAGCCGATGATTATACCAAAAACTTCTTTTTCAAAAGAGTTTCGGCTATCTCCACAGCGTTTAATGCCGCGCCTTTCAACAAGTTATCAGAAACTATCCAAAAAGTCAAGGATTTTTTTGCCGACGACGATATGTCGCGTCTTATGCGCCCCACATAAGTTACTTGTTTGTTCTCGGCGTCGAGAGGCATAGGATATTTCTTCGCGGCGGGATCGTCCACGACTTCCACGCCCGGAGATTTTCGGAGTATGTCGCGCGCGGCTTCCGGCGAAATATCTTTTTCGAACTCGACCCATACGGCCTCGGAGTGGGAGCGAATGACCGGAACCCTGACGCACGTGGCCGAAAGTTCTATTGATTCGTCACGCATTATCTTTTTGGTCTCGTTGACCATCTTCATTTCTTCTTTGGTGTACCCATTATCGAGAAATACATCTATCTGAGGAATCAGATTGAGGGCTATTTGATAAGCGAACTTCGACGGAGGCGGCACGGGCTTGCCTTCCGCAAGCGCTTTGGTTTGAGCGAGAAGTTCCTCTATCGCGCGGCCGCCCGCTCCCGAAACCGATTGATACGTGGCCACTATAACTCGGCGGATTTTAGCGGCGAGGTGCAGAGGGTTCAGCGCCACAACCATCTGTATCGTGGAACAGTTGGGATTGGCTATGATTTTTTTATCGGCAGCAAGGTCGTCGGGGTTTACTTCGGGAACCACCAAAGGAACGCGAGCGTCCATTCTGAACGCCGATGAATTGTCAACCACGAAGCATCCGGCGGCGGCAAACTTCGGCGCGTATTGTTTGGATATGTCTCCACCGGCGGAAAACAAGGCAAGGGCGGGCGCGCCCGATGGAAGAGCTGCGGCAAAATTCTCCAGATTCTTGACGGCGACTTCCTTCCCGCGGAAAACGACCTTCGTCCCTTCGGAACGCAAAGACGCAAGAGGTATTATTTCCCCGACGGGAAAATCCCTGACTTCAAGCATTCTCATCATTTCGCGGCCCACGGCTCCCGTGGCGCCGACTACGGCCACTTTGAACTTTTTCATTTTTCTTTATCCTTTGTCAAAGTCGTCTTAATGTATACCTCGCGGAGTTGCTTTTCGGCGACGTTGGCGGGCGCGCCGGTGAGAGGGCAGGAACCGCGCTGCGTCTTGGGAAAAGCGATGACTTCGCGGATGGATGTTTCACCCAACATAATGGCGACAAGGCGGTCCAATCCCAAAGCGATGCCGCCGTGCGCAGGAGCGCCATAATTCAGCGCTTCCAAGAGAAAACCGAATTTGTCGCGGGCGGCTTCGTCGGATATGCCCAAAAGCGAAAAGATTTTTTTCTGCACCGTCGAGGAGTGTATTCTTATGGACCCGCCGCCCATCTCGGCGCCGTTAAGAACTATATCGTAAGCGCGCGCGCGCAATTGCCCCGGATCAATTTTGCCGTCGAGGAATCCGCCCGTGTCGGCCGGAGACGTGAAAGGATGATGCATCGCATTCCATGTTCCGGTCATATCATCTTTTTCAAGAAGCGGAAAATCTGTGACCCAAACGAAGTTGTAACCTTCGCGCGGAATTTTAAGGCGCTCGGCGATGAGCAACCGCAATTGTCCGAGAACCAATGCCGCGATTTTTTCCGAGTCGGCAACGAAGACCACAAGATCGCCGACGGACGCCGATGTCTTCAATGACACCGAGTCAAGCTCGGATGCGGAGAAAAACTTCACTATGTTGGATTCGAATCCCGACGCGGTCTTTTTCATCCACGCGAGTCCGCCGGCGCCGAGATCTATGGATTTTGACACGAGAGCGTCTATCTCGGAACGCGAGAAATTCCCGCCGCCCGGGATATTGAGCGCGCGCACCACGCCGCCGCGCTCGACGGCCTGGCGGAACACTTTGAATCCGGACGACGACATTTCCGCCGTGAGGTCGGCTATCTCAAGACCGAACCTCATGTCCGGCTTGTCGCTGCCGTATTTTAACATAGCGGCGGCATATGAAAGACGCGGAAAAGGAATGCTTATTTTTTGTCCCAAAAGTTTTTCAAAAACCGACGAGAGCAACCGCTCGAGCACGCCCTGCACGTCATGTTCCTCGACGAAAGACATCTCAATGTCGAGTTGCGTGAACTCGGGCTGTCGGTCAGCCCTGAGGTCTTCGTCGCGGAAACATCGCGCGACCTGAAAATATCTGTCGAAGCCGCTTATCATAAGTATTTGCTTAAAAAGTTGTGGCGACTGCGGAAGAGCGTAAAAATCTCCGGGCGAAAGACGCGACGGCACAAGAAAGTCCCGCGCCCCTTCGGGGGTGGATTTGGTCAAGATTGGCGTTTCTATCTCGCAGAAGCCCTCGGAGCGCAAGAACTCCGAAACGACGCCGAGGAGTTTGGAGCGAAAGACGAATATGTCCCTTACCGACGGGCGGCGCATATCGAGATACCGATATTTAAGCCGCACTTCCTCGGAAACCTCGGCATAGTCCGAGACGGAAAACGGCAGCGGAGCGCAATCGCCAAGGACTTCGATTTTGTCGGCCACTACTTCCACATCGCCGGTGGGAATCTTATGATTTCTGGTTCCTTGCGGACGGAGACGCACAACGCCCTCTATCCTTACGACGCTCTCCATTTTGAGGTTTTCCGCAACCCCGAAAACATCGGAGCCGGGATTAAAGACCGTCTGAACTATCCCCTTGACGTCGCGGATATCAATGAAAATAACGCCGCCGTGGTCGCGGCGGGAATGCACCCATCCGCAAAGAGCCGCGCGAATATTTTCATTCTTGAGAGTGAGTTCGCCGCAATAATGTGTGCGCATCATAAATTTAGATGCCCGCAAAAATAAAAGGCTGAGGTTTAATTTGAGAACGCTGCATCTGTTCCGCAAGATTTAAAACATGGAAGTAATGGATTTTATCAATTTGGAAAAAACATTCAAAAAGGGAAAGATCCGAAACGGGGCGATAAGAACAGCGGGATTATCACCGCCCGACGGAATATTCGGGAGACGGCGACTATGCGCGGCACACAGGCCGCGAGATGTCGAAAGGCCTCTTTATTGACGGACGGCGGCCGCATACGGGACACGAGGGATTTTTCTTAACGAATATCTCCCTGAACTCGGCTCCCAGAACATCTCCGACGAGAATGCGACCGTCGAGAGTCCGGCCGATTCCGAGGATTATCTTGATGATTTCCGCGGCCTGGAGCGCTCCGAACAATCCGGCCGCCGCGCCAAGCACTCCGGCTTCGCGACAGCTCGGTATCGCTCCGGCCGGAGGCGGCGTCGGAAATATACAGCGATAGCACGCCGAGACGCCGGGGTTTATCGTGATTATCTGTCCGGCGAAGCCGAGTATTCCGGAATGAACGAGCGGCCGTCGGGCGATTACGCAGGCATCGTTAAGAAGATATTTCGTCGGAAAATTGTCCGAGCAATCCGCGACGGCATCTACGGAGCGAACAATGCCCAGAACATTTTTTGCGGCGACCCTGACGGGAAGAGCGGTTACTTCGACGTCATTATTGAGAGTCTCCATCGTTCTCTTGGCCGAGACGGCCTTTTGAACTCCGACGACATTTTGGGAGTGAATAATCTGCCGCTGAAGATTGTTCAGTTCGACCTTGTCCGAATCGGCAACGATAATTTTTCCGACGCCGGCGGCGGCCAGATAGTACGCGCACGACGAGCCCAATCCGCCCGCGCCGACTATCGCAACCTTGGCGGCAAGAAGCTTTTTTTGGCCAGTGCCGCCGATGCCGTCGAGGATTATCTGACGGGAGTAACGCTCTATTTGTGTCTCTTTAAGTTTCATGGGTACCTACTGTAGTGTTTCCAACAGATATTTAGTTATTCCGTCATTCCCGCCCCGTATCAAGTACGGGGTAAACTCCAGCGGGAATCCAGACCTGGACCCCCGATTTCCCATGGCCCCGCATTCGCGGAGCCCCGCCTGCGGCGGAGCGCGGGGGTGACAAATGTAAAGAGATTTATGAAATACCACACTACGTTTTATTTCATCCAACCGCCGAACACTCGCCGCCAATCACTGTTTCAAGTCGCCTTTTATTCCTATCACAGTCGTTACGTGGGCGATTTTTTTTCCGCTGGCTTTTATGGCGTCGTCTACCGCCGAGCCCAGAGCCGAACAGCACGGCACTTCCATCATTATAGTTTCGACCGTTTTGATGTTGCCCGAATTGAAGATGTCGGTGAGTTTTTCGACGTAATACTCTATGTCGTCGAGCTTGGGACAACCGATAACCACGGTCTTGCCTTTCAGAAAGTCCCTGTGAAAGTTGCCGTAAGCGAAAGGCACACAATCGGCGACCACGGCCAAAGAGGTTCCGCCGGGCAGCGAGAAATACGGCGCGAGCGCATTGACTAATTTTATCTGAACGGGCCACTGCCTGAGTTCCGACGGGGAAGCCGGAGAGGGACAACATTCGTCCGATGAAGAACCGCCGGATTTTTTGGAATCGTCCCACGACATAGTCGAGGCCGAGGGACATCCGCACGGCGAAGCGGCTTTATGCGCCTCCCCGTGGCCTTGGCGGCGAGAATGGCCGCCGCCTTTGATGTCTTCCTTTTTAATACCCGCGGCTTTAAGCGTTTCGCCGTCGAGCTCGGCGGCGTGCTCTTTGAGGTGTTCTATGTGTGCTTCGAGTTTGTCCGGCGCGGTTTTCTTAATGTGATTGATGACGCTCTTTTCGTCGTAGGCGTCAACTTCGGCCTCGACGACTTTAAGCGCGTCCGTCGGGCAATCGCCGAGACAAGCTCCGAGGCCGTCGCAAAAGTTCTCTTTTACAAGCCTGACTTTAGGTCCTTTCGGGGTATCCACTATTTGTAGCGCGCCCTCGGGACAGTTCGGGATACACACGCCGCAGCCGTTACATTTGTCGTCGTCAACCTTGATTATCTTTCTTTTTACTTTCATCGTTTTTTCTCCTTTGGGCCATATATTTTTCGTAAGCCTGAGCGCCCATACACTCGCGCGCGGACCGGCACCAGTCATAACAGGAAGCGCCGGCGATGTTGCCGGCACGACGCTCCACCCTCGCGCCGCAGGCGGGGCATCTTATCCACGTCTCGTCGGAAAATATCTCCGTCTCGAGCCCGCAGACCGAACACTTGGCCGTCTCCGCCTTGATGTTACCGCCCATCGAGCCCGGACATTTGTCGCGCGGCATAAATCACACGCTCCGTTATACGGCCTCGACTGATTTTATTTCGGGGATTTCCTGTCTCAAAACCCTCTCTACGCCCATCTTGAGAGTCATCTGACTCATCGGGCAAGAACCGCAGGCGCCCGTTAATTTTACTTTGACTACTCCGGCGGGGGTTACTTCAACGAGTTCGATGTTCCCCCCGTCGCGCTCGAGCATCGGCCTGATTTTTTTAAGCGCGGCTTCCACTTTTTCTTTCATATTATTCTCCCTGCCGCCCGTCGAGGACGGCGTCTATTTGAATATCTCCCCTGTCTCCTCCGACCAGAAAACAAGGTCGAGTTCGTCCATGGGGATTTTTATCGCGGCTGAGAAACGCCGCATTTTTTCTTCGACTTCAAGATATGTTTTGGGCGTGAGCGTATTGGGTATTTCTTTTATAACGCCGAACTTCACGAGATTTTTCAATATGTGTCTGTCGAGAATGGCGAGGCCGCCGCCAAGCCCGATGTTTCTTAAAAAATGACTGGCCTCCTTCAATCCATAACCACGGACGCGGCCGGCAAGTTCGTTGCGAAACCCGACGATCTCGGATACTTTCGCGCGCGTCAAACTCCTTACTCCCGACGAAGAACGGCATACGCTCTCATAAAGCCCTCTGGCTTCGACAAGATACCGCGATTTATTATTTTGAAAGCGCACGCCTTTAAGTTCCCCGGCGATGGCCGCGGGCGGCTTCAGGCAATCGCGCGTCAAAAGATTTTTTGATTTAAGATTTTCAATGGCCGCCCAGCAGAACTTGGCTCGGGACTGGGGTGTAAGAAGGCAAAAGCAAAACTCCGCGAAAATATCGTCGGGAGAAGACGATAGTTTCCGACGGAACTCGGCTATTCTTTTTCTTATCGCCGCGCGGCGCAGAAGATGGTTTTTTTTAAGGCGTTTCAAATCGGTAGTGTTTTTCATTTTGGGTTTATTGAAAACTTTTTTCTGTTTTCTCATTCCCGCGAAAGCGGGAATCCAGACCTACCCTCTGCCGAATTATGGATTCCCGATAATCCCGCCAAGGCGGGACGGGAATGACATAAGCCGGAGTTTTACGATCGTTCCATTTCACCGTAAAAGTTCCGAGACGGCGGCAACGAATTTTTCCGCGTGCTCATGCGTATTGAAAAATCCCGGGCTGGCTCGAAGCGTGCCGCTTTCATAAAAATCTTTGTGCGCCAACGGGGCGCAATGTTCGCCGCCCCTTACGGCGATTGAGTACCCCTCGTCGAGCGACAATGCCATCGCTCTTGCCGAGAAATTGTCTCTGCGCACGACGAAAGAAACCACAGGAAGTTTGCGCGACAAATCCCTCGGACCCAAAACCTCGACATCTTTTATCATCAAGAGGCCTTCCATTATAATGCGGGTGAGTTCCGCGACGCGCGATTCTATCTCGTCAAAATTATCCGAAACAAATTGAACCGCCGCGCCAAGACCCGCAATACCGACGGTGTTCTGCGTCCCCGCCTCGATGAACAGCGGCATTTCAAGTTCTTCCGACTTTGCTTGCGCCATTCCCTCGCCGGCGCCTCCCTCCCGCCAGGGAGAAATCTCAATCCCGTTGCGCACGTACAAACATCCCGTGCCGGGAGGGCCGTAAAGCCCCTTGTGGCCGGAAAACGCCAGAAAATCAAGCCCGAGTTTTTCCGCGTCGAAACGAACATGCCCCGCCGTCTGGCTGGCGTCAACCAACAGAGACACTTTGCGGCGGCGACAGATTTCAGCGACGGCTTCAATATCCACCACCGCGCCAAAAACATTGGAGCCGTGAGTGACGGAGACGAGCCGCGTGTTTTTGTCGAGCGCTTTTTCGAGCGCCGACGGCTCTATCAACCCTTCCGACGTGTGCTGCACAAACTCGACGTCGAGCAGCCCTTTATCCAACAAAGTGCGAAGCGGACGCACAACGGCGTTGTGCTCAAGCGTAGTTGTTACGACGCGGTCGCCGGCTCTCACAAAACCTTTTATAGCGGCGTTGAGCGCGTCGGTGGCATTGAGAGTAAAAGCGAGGCGCGATGGATTTTTGACGCCGAAAAGCGACGCGACGCGAAAGCGCGAGTCCTCTATTATTTTTGCGGTTGCCACGGCGGCGGCGTAATTCCCTCTGCCGGGATTTACGGCATATCTTTTAAGAAAGTCCGCCACTGTTTCGACGACAACAGGCGGCTTGGGAAAAGTTGTGGATGCGTTGTCGAGATAAATCATTTTTAGAGGTCGGCCAATGTGGTATTGGTGAGCGTTTTTAGGATTTCGCATTCGAGTTTCTTCCATATCCTGCGTCCGGAGCAATCGGAGCGTTTGGAGCAGCCGCTTTTTTTGTCGAGACATCGGGATGAGAGCGCCGAACCTTCCAGCCCCTCGAATATGTCGCGCACCGTTATAGATGAGGGCGCGCGGGTAAGAGCATAACCGCCCGCCGACCCATGACGGGCAACTACTATGTCGGCGAGGGTAAGAAGAGATAGCAGCGAGTCCGTGTATCTCTTGGATATTTTCTCGCGGCTTGCAATGATACTTGAAGAAACGTAATTTGAGCCGTTCCGCTTATATTCTCCGGCCAGGACTTCAAGGATTCTAAGACCGTAGCAGATTTTATTCGTTATCTTCATTATTATTGTTTGATGTTCCGCCCCGAAAGGGTGGCGGGGCATCAATATACATATTATACATAGACGTTGTGTATATTATACAAATAAAAAAAGGGCGTGTCAAACGCGGGCGAAAGTATATCAAGAAGCAAAAAAGGTGAAAAAGTGACAAGGTGAAAGGGCGGCGCCGCGAGCGTCATGGTCCGTCCGAAGATACGCGTTTGTCGCTTTATTTAATGCGTCTGTGCTAATAAAACACGGCTCAAAAAACATTAGCCCAAAAATCATACGCGTCTTGTTGTCCTTTGGTAAACGTCTTTTCTGTGGCCTATTACGACAACGCGGATTTCGTTTCCCGAGACATAATATATGATTCTGTAATCCCCGACGCGCAGTTTCCTGTAACCTTTGAGTCCCCTTTTGAGCGGAAGCCCGTATCTGAATGGGTCTGCGAGAAGACGATTCTCTATGGCGGAGCGGAGGGGCGCCCTGTCGGGCGGGGAAACGGCGGGTATGTCGCGGGTTTTTACTTTGGGATGATAAACGACGATATAGGCCACTTATTTCCGACGCCCCCAGACGGAATCGTGGCTCAAAGAGCCGCCGCGCCAGTTAAAACCGTCTTCGCGCGAGGCCGCTCCGGCCGCGAAATACGAGTCCTCGTAAATTTCAAGCGACTCTTTTATGAGTTCGCGGCAGACGCCGGAGACGGACAGATGTTCGCGGCGGGCTATTTTTTCCACAGCCGAGCGAACGGGCGGCTCAAGCACCACCAAAGTTTTTGAAGTCATACGGCCTCCCGAATGATATATCTTAAAGGATATATTCGATTGAGCGGGTTTTCATTACTTTGCGGAAGGAAGCAACAAAGAAAATTTTTCTTGGGGGTAATCCACTCGCAGAACGAATTTGCTCAAAAAACTCTTAACCCCCAGTAACGGAACGTTTAGATTAGGCATAAAATCTATCACCACATCGTCCGAAACATACTCAAAAATCTTCAAACTCACGGTGTGTCCATAGGCCGTGGTCACACCATTGCCGGTACCCACTTTTTTCTCATAGCCCGCCTGCAAATTATGTCCCAAAATGCCGGCGAAGGTCGCCGGAAAAGCGCATTCGTCCGCGCCGGTATCTATGAGGGCGTAAACGCTCAACTTTTTGGAGGTATGCGGATTTATTATCGTTATGGGAAGATAAGGTCTGGCAATATCTCCGGGGCGCACCGTAGTGAACGGATGATTTTCAACGCGCATCAGTATATCTGGACCATATCTTTGGACGGGATGTAGAAAAGAAAAGGGTTATCAAGCCCTGCTTTTGGGCATCTACGAGGGCGTCCTGCGGGTTGACACCGGAACCGACTATGGTGTTGTCATCCAGATTTTTGAGAGCTATGTATTTGCCCTCGTATTTGTCGTTAGTAACAAGTGTTTTTTTCATTTGAAACGCATACCCCATAGTTATGAATTTGGGGAGATTGTATCAAAAATTCTTGCCGACAGTCAATAAAACGAAGAGCCCCCCGTTCCGATGTTCATCGGAACGAAGGGCTTCGTTATAAATCCAAACATTCACGGTTTTGAAGCCGTGATACTTTGTTTCTTGAATAAACCTTAGAACTTCAAGTTGACGCCTATCCGCCATGCGGCCAGG
>JASEHK010000220.1 GCA_030018875.1 Endomicrobiia bacterium
CCGTCTCAAGGTAAAAGGCGGCGCGCTCGCGGCCGCTTCGTCGAAGATTTTGAAAAGCTTTTTCAAGAAAAAAAGAAATAACGCCGTAAAAAACTTTGGGGGTGAAATGGGTTCGACAGGAGACTTGAACCCTTCCGGCAGCAGGCGCGGTGTTGGTCGAGAGGCACCGCCAAAAAAAATCGACCGTGCATAAACGCCAACACTGAAATGGCAATGGCGGCCTAACAGCCGTCACGCGCCCCGTTCGACTTCCGATAGAACGGACGCGCGTCGAAATCGGGATAGTCTCGAGCGCGCGCGTTTCGTCGCGTTTTGAGGCGAAACTCTAACGGAACTGGCGCGAGAGCGGTTCGGTCCGGTGACAGCCCTCGCGCGAGACCAATTCCGGAACAAGCCTGTAGAGACCGTAGGACTCATCTTCTGGACGCGGGTTCGATTCCCGCCACCTCCACCAATTCAGATTTGCCGCCGCGGGCGCGGGGCTTCCTTGCGCCCGTCGCGGGCAGTTTCGCAAGAGGTCGTTAAAATAATGCTCTGGAACCTTATCGTCGAGAATCGTCTGCTTCTGCCGCTGGCTTTTCTTGCCGGTGGATTGCCCGCCGGGGTTCTTTTCGAAAAGATAGTTTTGGTCTGGCTTAAAAAAATCACGTCGCGCACCAAGTGGGAGGGCGACGACATCATCGTCGGCGCGCTTAAAGGCGTAATCTTTATCTCTTTCGCGCTCGGCGGGCTTTGGCTGGCGGCCACATCGGCGCCAATCAGCGCCCGGACGGAAAGTTATCTGCAGAAGTTCGTCGTCGTCGGATTTATTCTGTCGGCCACATTCGCGGCTACCCGCATAGCCGTCGGATTCGTAAAACTCTACGCCTCCAAGGCGGCGGGCGCGCTTCCGTCTTCGTCCATCTTCGTCAACCTCACCCGTGTCATAGTTTTTGTCACAGGCATTCTGATAATTCTTCAGACGCTTGGCATCTCTATAACGCCTATCCTTACGGCAATGGGCGTCGGGGGTTTGGCCGTGGCGCTGGCTCTTCAAGACACACTCTCCAACTTTTTTTCGGGCATTCAGATTCTTTTGTCAAGACAGGTCAAACCCGGCGATTACATACGATTAGAATCGCTCGAAGAAGGTTACGTCGTTGATATAACATGGAGAAACACGACGATAAGGGCGCTTCCCAATAACGTGGTCGTGATACCCAACGCGAAGCTGGCTTCGGCGTTAGTTACGAACTTTTATATGCCCGACAAAGAAATCGCGGTAAGAGTTCAAGTCGGAGTCGCCTACGACAGCGATCTTGAACATGTCGAGCGGGTCACGATAGATGTCGCCCGCGACGTAATGAAGACGGTAACCGGCGGCGTGCCGTCGTTCGAACCTTTCGTAAGGTATCACACTTTCGGGGATTTCGCGATAGGATTCTCGGTGATAATGCGCGGCAGGGAGTTCACCGACCAATATCTCGTTAAACACGAGTTCGTAAAGCGTCTCAACGCCGGATACCTCCGCGAAGGTATAAATATCCCATTTCCCATAAGGACTTTGGAATTGAAAAATAAGGACGCGCCTCTCGCCTCGGCGTTGGCTTCGCCGACGGCGGGCGATAAAAATAAATGAACAGAGCCGCCACGACATTTTTCGTCAACATTCTCGTCCCGATTGTGACGGGCGCGGTCTATTTCATAATGGCCGCCGAGATCAAGCGCGTGACGAAAATCCGCAAACTTATGTTCGGCGAGATAGGATACAACAAAGCGTTCAGCGCGTTTCTTCTTTTCGGATTTTATTTTATGACGCGACCTCTTCAGAACGTGCTCGGGCCGCATCCCTGGCCGATGGTGCTCAACTCGATGAGGCAGTTTTTTCTTATGGCTGTGATAGCGCCCGCGATTTTGGTGGGGATTCTGCACTGGGTTCCGAGCGAGAAGGGGACGCCCAAGTCAACAGTCATAGCCGCCTACGTCGGCGGTTTTCTTATGGCGGTGATTTTTATTCTGATAAACTCGATGGCCATTGACGGCTCCAAAGTCCTGGCCGAGTTCGGCGGGTGGAAGATTTACGACGCGAAGTGGTTTTCCGCGGCGTCTGTCGCTGCATCATCATCATTATCATCATCCCCCGACGGCGGCGCATCGGCCGCATTCGTAGCGCCAAAGGCGCGGCTCATCGTCATACATCTTATAACCCAACTCGTCTCGCCCGTCGGATATTTTCTTCTGGCTGCGGCGTATGTGCGGCACAGAAGATACAATTATCCGACGAGTTCGGTTTACAATCTCATTCCGCGGAAATGGAAGTATCTTGAGGCGGGCCTGCTGATTTTCGCTGTTTCGATGATAACGGCGGGGTTTGCGGCTTTCTTCGGACAGTATTACACTTATCTCTGGGTGATTTATTTCGCGGCGGCGACGGTTGCGGGTGTGATAGAACTTATCAGCGTCAAAATCCCCCCGAGGGAAGCGCCTTCGGATTTGAAGAACTAATACAAACGCGATATGTTCTATGACAAAAGAAAGAATTGTAGTTGCTCCGACGTAACGTCGGAGCG
>JASEHK010000221.1 GCA_030018875.1 Endomicrobiia bacterium
GAACGGTGGGATGAAAAAACGCGGGTTCTTGCCGACAAATTCGGACGAACTATAAGTTACATCCGCGTATCCGTAACCGACCGATGTAATCTCAACTGCCTCTACTGCAGTAACGCCGGCCGCAAGGGCGCGGCGCAAGGCCGCGAAAGCAATCTTCCCCGGAGCGAGATTCTGACTTTTGAAGAAATTTTTTTTGTGGCAGAAACGGCCCGCGACAAATTCGGCATTGAAAACATCCGTCTGACCGGCGGCGAGCCTCTGGCCAGACGCGGGTTGGCCGGGCTCATCAAACGTCTCACGGCTGAAGGATTCAGAGTCGGGCTTACCACTAACGGCACACTTCTTGAACGCGAAGCGTCAAATCTTAAATCCGCCGGGTTGAGTCGTCTGAACATAAGTTTAGACACGCTCTCGCCGGAAATATACCGCAATATCACCGGCGGCGACATATCTTTGGCGATGGCTGGCGTAGAAGCCGCAAGGAGCTCCGGATTCAAGGAGATTACGGTAAATGCCGTCGCGCGGGGCGGGGATTACGACGACGCCGCGAGGTTTTTGGCTTGGGCCGCACGGAGGCGCCTGGCCGTCAAGTTTATAGAGGAAATGCCCATCGGCGGCGGCAAATCCGTCTGCGGGTCAGACGCTTTTTCAGACGGCAGCGTTGATGCGCGAGCGGGCCGGGAGGCATTCGATTTCGGAGCTTTCGAAAATGAACTCGTCAAGGCGCTCGGACTGATAAGCGCCGACAATCCCGGCTTCGGCCCGGGAAGATATTACCGCTCAGGCGGCTCGGACGCCGTGGTCGGATTCGTCGCGGCTCTCTCAAAACCATTTTGCGAAAAATGCAACCGCGTGCGCCTTACCGCCGACGGCAAACTGTTGCCGTGCCTCGGACATCCTGATTTTGCGGACATAAAAAAAATACTTCGGATGAATCTCTGCGACGCCAAAAAGCGCGAGGCCGTCGGGGAAGCATTCGAGCATGTGGCCGCGAAAAAACCAAAAAACCACGACGACTTCGCCAAGGCCGCGGACATCAGGATGGTATCCGTCGGCGGATGAAATTAACGGAGGTCACATTTTTATGCGATTCACCCATCTTGACGCTCTCGGAAAAATACGCATGGTTGACATAGGCGGCAAAAAAGCGTCCCGCCGCATGGCGAGGGCGGAAGCTTTCGTGAAACTCTCCGCCGGCGCTCTGGCGGCATTGAAGAAAAACGCCTTAACAAAAGGGGACGCTCTCGCCTGCGCAAAAATCGCCGCGATATCGGCGGCAAAGAAAACATCCGAAATAATTCCACTATCTCATCAGATAAATCTGTCGCACATCGCCGCGCGGTTTGATTTTGAATCACACGGAGTGCGTATAACCTCGTCGGCCGAGACGCGATACGCGACCGGCGTGGAAATGGAAGCGCTTGTCGCGGCGGCGGCGGCGGCGCTTACTTTATACGACATGCTTAAAGGCATAGAGCGCGGAATCGAGATAAGCGGCCTGAGGCTTCTTGAAAAAACCGGCGGCAAGTCCGACTGGCGCGCAAAACCCCGAAGAAGGAGCGGATAAAACGTGCGGGTAGTCACGGTCGGTAACTTCGACGGAGTGCATCTGGGGCACAGGCGGCTTATCGGCCGCGCCGCAAAAATTGCCCGCGGACTGGGCGCGACTTGCTGCGCCATAACCTTCGATAAGCCGTTCGGCGCGCCACGAGGCAGAATGCTCACTTCGCCGGATGAGAAGATAGAACTGCTCGTCGCCGCCGGCGCCGACGAAATAATAATGCTCAAGGGCGACAGAGAACTCTGGAATATGCGTCCCGACGACTTCGCAAAAAAAATACTTTTGCCGCTTAAGCCCGCCGCGATAGTCGCCGGGTACGATTTCAAGTTCGGAAAACACGCCGCAGGCGGGGCGCAGAATCTGCCTTCGATGCTGTCCGGAGGACGGACTGCAAAAAAGAGTCCCCGTCTCGTTATCGAAAGACCTCTTAAATACCGTGGAAAGATAATATCTTCAAGCGCCGCGAGAACTCTTATAGAAGCCGGCGATATGGTCGGCGCATCAAGACTTCTTGGAAGATTTTACTCCGTGTCGGGACGCGAGGTCGGCGGACGAGGCGTCGCCGGCAAACTCGGATTTCCGACGATAAATCTCTCGACGCCACCGGAAAAAATTCTGCCCCGCGGAGTTTTTATGTGCGCCGCCGCCTCGACGGGCGAGAAATTGAAACCCGCGAGTCGCGCGAAGCCGATGAAATGCCGCGAAGTCAGCCGAATCTTTCCGACGGCGGCTCCGCTGATGGCGGCGGCCTACATAGGCGGCTCGCCGACACTATTGGGCTTAAAAAAAACAAGGGTGGAGTTTCACCTGACGGACAATGCCCTCGGCGCCTCGCCGCGCCCCGCGCCGGCGCCGCATTTCTCGCGGCGATCCCCACCGTTGATCTCCGAGCGGACGCGCCGGTACTGTGTCGGGGTCAGAGAGGAG
>JASEHK010000222.1 GCA_030018875.1 Endomicrobiia bacterium
GACTGGCCGACGACATAAACAGAGTAGCCCTTGACGGCGGCCCTCGCCGCATACTTTTTCTCCAAGCGCGTCGGGAATCCCGCTTTGGCGGGACAGGTTCCGACTTTATCTTTTCCGGCGCGCAAACCGAGGACTTCAACGGCTTTGCGCGCCTCGAAGCCGTAAAACTCGTAAAAACATCCCGTCTGAAAGAAAAGTATAAATGGTTCCCGCGCGAGTCCCTCGGCGAGACGCTTCAAGAAAAAATCGCGCTGATTCGTTTCGTTCGGGAAAAAGCGCGGGCGGGTGAGGTCGCAAAATTTCAAAAAATCTTCGACAAAAACGAAGCGTTTTTTTATGGATTCCCTGAGATTATGAGAGTTCGCAAGATTGAAATGCGCCATATAAGAGGAAAGCGCCGACTTCGTTTCCTCCACGAGCGACGGGGTGAATCTAAGGACTCCGCCACAACGGGCGGGCAAGCCCGCCCCTACGCGACCCACTCGCCCCGCCAGTAGCGGGGCGGACGGGAAACGTGGCGCGCAGGCGGTTGATTTGAGTTTTTCCGATATGGAAGATAGTTTCGAGCGACAATTACCGACTACCCTTCGTCTTACAAGCAGATAATCCGGTCTTGTGATGTATCCGAGAAAATCAATGCCGTCGGAGACGGGCAGCAGACGCTCCCTTGCGGAGTTCAAAGTTATATCCAACCTCTCTTGTAAAAATTTCTCTATCTCGCCGCGCCACTGCGATAATTGCTCCGCGTTCCGCGACAACAAAACGAAATCATCGGCGTATCTCAAGTAATGCTTCGCTTTCAAGTTATGCTTCACGAACTGGTCAAGTTCGTTAAGATACACATTGGCGAAGAACTGACTTGTGAGATTTCCGATGGGCAAACCTCTGTTCGGCCCCGCGTTGAAAAGCGTCTTGTGCGGCGGGATTCTTGCGATAAGCGAGCGGGCGCCCTTAAAAAAATAATTTTGGGTGCAGTCGTTGTAAAGGACCACACCCAGCAGCCACAAAATGTCGGGATTGTCGGTTTTGCGGCGCACAATGTCATAAAGTATGTCCTTGTCTATGTTGACGAAAAAACTTCTTATGTCGAGTTGCATGTAATACGCTTTCCGCATGCCGTTGGATGTGACCTGAGCGGTGAATGTTTGAAGGCGTTTCACGGCGGCTTGATTGCCTTTATTCTTGCGGCATGCCCATGAATCGTAAATAAAGAGCGGCTCGAAGATTTTTTCGAGATAGCCGACAAGCACGTGATGGACTACCCTGTCTTTGAAGTTCGCCGCGAATATCTCTCTGAACTTGGGTTTTTTAGCCACAAAACAGACAGAACGGGACGGCTGATACGACTTGTTTTTAAGTTCATTTTCCAACTCGCAGATGTTGTCTTCGAGCCGCGACTCAAAACGCAAGGCATTTGTCGTGCCACGCTTTTTTCTGCGGCATTTAAGATAACTCCCATAGATGTTGGAAAACGAAAACAAGTTGTTCATATCTCACGCGCCTCCACGAACTGGGCGCACATAGTAGGCATTGGTCTTATTGTCGTTGTTCACGTTGCCGTTATTGAAGCCCACGATCATGGCGTTGGTCGTATTCGGCACAATATATGCTCCCGCACTTTTCCCTCCCCCGACGTTGCGGCGGGGGAGGGACCACCGGAAAGCCATCTCCGAGAGATTAGAAGTAGGCGTTCCTGGACTATCATACTCCGATGTCGTTTCACTCATCGGAGTGGCGAAAGCGCCCCGTGAGTAACTGAGCGCGCTCCACGTCCAAGCAAGGGCGGCATACAATGCCGCCGCTACAATTTTGGAGGCGGATTCTGGCTCCTCAGCCAGCCCTCGTTCTGTCTGGATACATCCACCAACTCTTTGACGAAGTGTTCGAACGAATTGAAACTGCTGAACGCCTTCACCTCCTTGGCGAGACGCGCCAGAATTTTTAGTTCTTCAAGTTTATCTCTGACTTCAAGCAGTGTCGCTTTTTTGTCTTTCATAGAGTTGGCGCGGGTCAGTAAAACCAAGATACCGCGTGTGAGGTTTCTCATCTCGGCGCCCAGAGTGTATTTGTGATAGCGGCTGAAGTTCTGCGCGATTTTCTCCGTGTAAACCGTCAAATCAAACATCTTCTTGTATATCGGCAAATGCTCATACTGAGCCATCTTTCGCCACCCTTATTTTTTCGACGGCCGCTCCGTTTTCGATTATCTCCACATCTTCGCCCATGCGCAGAAGTTTGCCGACATATTTATCAAGGCCGCTTTGCGGAAACCCGCAGGACATTCTGATTTTTGTCGTTCCATCCGGCTCGGTAACTTTCTTTTCTATTAACTTCAGAGCAAGGGTAGCCGCCAACCGTCGGGCTTCTTCGTCATCCAGGAGATAAAAAATACCTTTCTTTCTCAAGCGCGCCATAATTTATTTCTTCTTGTCATCCCCGAATGCCTGCCCTCGAATGTCTTTATCGGGGGCCTGCCCTCGAA
>JASEHK010000223.1 GCA_030018875.1 Endomicrobiia bacterium
ATAGTAGATAGGGGCGGGTAGATAGTAGATAGGATAAAGATAGTAGATAGGGGCGGGTAGATAGTAGATAGGGGCGGGTAGGCGCAGGGTTTTTCCCTCGCTACTATCTACTCGCTACTCGCTACTGACCACTTGACAAAGCCTTTTCGCATTTTGTATAATTAGCACTCACAAAGTCGGACTGCTAAAATAAACCGACGACATCACATCAAGGAGGCACAAGTTTTATGAAACTTCAACCGCTTGGAGACAGGGTGCTGGTAAAGCCCTTGGAGCCAAAAGAAGTCAAGAAAGGCGGGATTATCATTCCCGATACCGCCAAAGAAAAGCCGCAGGAAGGCGAGGTCATAGCCGTGGGACCCGGCAAGAAGAACGACGAGGGCAAGGTAATGCCAATGAACGTCAAAGTCAAAGACAAGATACTCTTCGGCAAGTATTCCGGCACGGAAGTCAAGATAGAGAGCGAAGACTATCTTATAATGAACGAAGACGACATTTACGCCGTGATACAGGGATAAGGGATAAAGGAAACGGAGGATTAAAAATATGGCAAAGCAAATAGTTTACACCGATGAAGCGAGAAGAAAAGTAAAAAACGGAGTTGATAAACTTTCCAATGTCGTAAAAGTGACGCTCGGCCCCAAAGGCCGATACGTAGTGCTCGATAAAAAGTTCGGCTCGCCGACCATCACCAACGACGGCGTTACCATAGCCAAGGAAGTCGAGCTTGAGGATCCCTTCGAGAATATGGGCGCGCAACTTGTGCGCGAAGTCGCCTCGAAGACCAACGACGTCGCCGGCGACGGCACGACGACCGCCTGCGTTCTGGCGCAGTCCGTCATCGCCGAAGGTTTGAGGAACATCACGGCCGGCGCAAATGCCATGCATGTTAAAAAAGGTATAGACAAGGCCGTGGCCGCCGTCGTGGACGAAATCAAAAAAATGTCAAAATCCGTCAAGGGCAAAGAGGAGATAGAGCAGATAGCCGCCATCTCGGCCAACGACAAGGAAATCGGCAAACTTATCGCCGACGCGATGGACAAGGTCGGCAAAGACGGCGTTATAACCGTCGAAGAGGGCAAATCCGCCGAAACCACGCTTGACGTCGTCGAGGGTATGCAGTTCGACCGCGGGCACATCAGCCCTTACTTCGTCACCGACGCGGAGAGAATGGAAGCGGCATACGACGATCCGTACTTCGTCATCACCGACAAAAAAATATCGTCAATGCAGGACTTCCTGCCGCTACTTGAAAAAATCGCTCAGACGGGCAAAGCGTTCGTGATAGTCGCCGAAGACATTGAAGGCGAGGCTCTGGCCACGCTCGTCGTCAACAAACTTCGCGGCACGCTTAAAGTCGTGGCCGTAAAGGCGCCCGGGTTCGGCGACCGTCGCAAAGAGATGCTGCAGGACATCGCGGTGCTCACAGGCGGACAGGTCATCAGCGAAGAGGCTGGAATGAAACTCGACAAGGCGGGGCTCGAACTTTTGGGCAGCGCCAAGAGAGTTGTCGTTGACAAAGAGAACACGACCATTGTTTCCGGCAAGGGCGACAAGAAAGAAATAGACAAACGCATCGCCCAAATCCGCAAACAAATCGAAGAGACCAAATCGGATTACGACAAAGAAAAACTTCAGGAGCGTCTGGCCAAACTCGTCGGAGGAGTCGCCGTAATAAATGTCGGCGCGGCCACCGAGACCGAGATGAAAACCAAAAAGTTCAAGATAGAAGACGCTATGCACGCCACCCGCGCGGGAGTCGAGGAAGGAATAGTTCCCGGCGGCGGAGTCGCTCTTTTGAGAGCGGCCGCCGGCCTTGAAAAAATGAAGGCCTCCGATATTGACGAGCAGACAGGCATAAACATCGTCCGCCGCGCGATAGAAGAACCCGTAAGGCAAATCGCGGAAAACGCGGGCGTGGATGGCGCCGTTGTCGTTGACAAAATAAAGTCCGACAAAGACGCGAACTTCGGTTACAACGCCGATTCGGGAGAGTATTGCGATATGATAAAGGCCGGAATAGTCGACCCCGTCAAAGTTACGCGCTCGGCCCTTCAGAACGCCGCCTCGATAGCGGGACTTCTCTTGACGACCGACGCTCTCGTGACGGACATTCCGGAGAAAAAAGAAAAAATGTCAATGCCGCCGATGCCCGAGTATTAAAAATGGGGAGAAGGTAGAGTGTAAGAAATCGGGAAGCGGAAAGTGTGAAGGGTTTCAATCTCTTTACGCTTAACGCTTTGCGGTATTTCGTTTCTCCCGTTTACTGTTTCCCGTCTCTAATGAAGGCCCTCGCGATAAGCGGGGGCTTTTCATTTTTAGTGTTTCTTATGCGGAGACGGAACGCTTTTGTAGTTGCCAAGCTTGCTTGGCTTCTTTTTTCACAAGCCGACCAAGGTCGGCAACTACAATAGCTGACCGAACTTCTTAACGCTTTGCGGTATTTCGTTTCTCCCGTTTACTGTTTCCCGTCTCTAATGA
>JASEHK010000224.1 GCA_030018875.1 Endomicrobiia bacterium
CGACGAAGCCCACAACGTCGAAGAAGTGGCGCTCGACTTGCTCGGCGACTCGGCGACAAACTATCAGTTAAGGAAACTCGCTCTTGACGTTTTTAATCCGCGCCGCCGACGAGGGCTTCTTTTCAGAATGAGGGCGGTTTCGCCCGCGGCCAAGGACGCGGTGGCGGCGGCTGTAGCCGAGTTTCAGGGCGTTTCCGATAGATTTTTCGGGGCGGTTTCGGTTTTGGCCGGCCCGGCCCGCGACACTTTGAGATTTCTTGAATCGCCGCCCGATTCTCTGGGCGGCAAATTGCTCGTTGCAGCCATCAAAAAACTTGCGGCCGCGCTCAAAGAGATTTTGCCGCTTGCTTCAAGCCGCGAGGAGGCCTTGGACATTCAGTCCAAGTCGGCCCGCGCGCTGGGATTGACTTCCGTCATATCCGAGTGGCTTTCACACGAAAACCCCGTCAGGGTTTACTGGCTTGAGCGTGAGCGTCGCCGACGGGGCGAGAGGGTGTCTATATGCTCCACGCCCACCGACATTTCCGGCATCCTTAAAGAAAAACTCTTCGGCGAGGCCGTTTCCGCCGTGCTGACTTCGGCCACGCTTTCCGTCGGTGGCGGCTTCGATTATGTCAAAGAAACACTCGGCGTGCCTTCCGAAAATTGTGACGAATTGATACTTTCAAGCGGCTTTAACTATCGCGACCGGGTAGCGCTCTATATCCCGGAAAATATGCCCAATCCCCGCGACGACGAGGCCGCCTACGAGGATGCCGTCAAAAAAGAGGTCGGCGATCTCGTGCGTCTGGCCGGCGGGCGTTCGTTCGTACTGTTCACGAGTTACAAACTTCTTAACTCGGTGCACGCCGAACTCGAACACAGCGGCGGGCACGTTCTTTTCAAACAGGGCGCCCGCTCACATTGGCGCATCATCGAAGAATTTAAGGCCGCCGGCAACGCGGTTCTCTGCGGTACGGACAGTTTCTGGCAGGGCGTTGACATCCCGGGCAACTCTCTGGTGTGTGTCATCCTGACCAAACTTCCTTTCGACGTGCCCGACCACCCCGTAGTCGAGGCGAAGCTCGAGGAGATTAAAAAATCCGGCAAAGACCCGTTTTCGCATTACACGCTTCCCCGCGCGGTGCTTAAGTTCCGTCAGGGTTTCGGCCGACTCATGCGCGTGAAAAACGACTGGGGCGTCGTGGCGTCTCTGGACCCGCGCATACGGACAAAATATTATGGAAAACATTTTTTGAGCGCCTTGCCGGAAGTTAATATAATATCGGACAAGACGCAGTTGGAAAGTTTCTTCGACGCTCACGGCGGAATTTCTTCTTGAAACAGAAAACCTTTTTGATATAATCACCCCGTCTGAAATTGTGGAGGATTTTGGCAATGAAAATAGTAATCGCTTATTCCGGCGGCCTCGATACATCGGTGATGATAACTTGGCTCATCGAGCATTACCGCGCCGAGGTCATTGCCGTCATCGTTGATGTGGGGCAAAACGAGAATCTCGCCGCGATAAAAAAGAAAGCCGTCAAGACCGGAGCGTCGAAAGTTTATGTCATCGCCGCAAAAAAAGAGTTCGCCGAAAATTATGTCATTCCAGCGCTCAAGGCCAACGCCGTTTACGAGCATAAATATCTTTTGGCCACGTCTCTGTCGCGGCCGCTTATCGCGCAAAAAATAGTGGAAGTCGCTCGACGGGAAAACGCGGACGCCGTCGCCCACGGGGCCACGGGCAAGGGCAACGACCAGGTTCGATTCGAGCTCACTTTCAAGGCGCTCGCCCCCGACATTAAGATAATAGCGCCTTGGCGCGAATGGGAGATGAAATCCCGCGAGGACGAAATCGCTTACGCGCGCAAACGAAAAATTCCCATAGAAGTCACGCCCGCCAAACCCTATTCGTCCGACGCAAATTTGTGGCACATATCCTACGAAGGCGGCATCCTCGAAGACCCCGCCCGCGAGCCCGACGAAAAAATGTTCCGGATGACCGTCTCGCCCGAGCTCGCGCCGCCAGAAGCCCGCTACGTCGAGATAGAATTCGAGAAGGGCGCGCCCGTTTCTCTCGACGGCAAGAGAATGCCGGCCGTCGAACTGATAAATCGTCTTAATAAGATCGCCGGCGCCAACGGCGTGGGCAGAGTGGATATCGTCGAGAACCGCCTCGTCGGCATAAAGTCCCGCGGCGTTTACGAATGTCCCGCGGCGACGGTTTTGCTCGCCGCCCACAGAGAACTCGAATCGCTGGTTCTTGACCGCGACACCTCTCACTACAAAGAATTACTCTCTCAAAAATACGCCGAATTGGTCTATAACGGCTTGTGGTTCACGCCGCTGAAAGAATCTATTGACGCTTTCATAACGGAAACTCAGAAATCCGCCACGGGTTCCGTGCGTCTAAAACTCTACAAAGGTTCCGTAATTATAGCGGGCCGCAAATCCCCGCGCTCGCTCTACTGGGAAGAACTCGCCACCTTCGGCGAGGAA
>JASEHK010000225.1 GCA_030018875.1 Endomicrobiia bacterium
CATTCGCGCGAGGGTGTCGGGATTTTGCGTTAAAAGAAGAGTGCGTGCCCCCATGCGCGCGGCGGCAAGAGCGGCCTCGCAACCGGCATGCCCTGCGCCGACTACGATAACATCGAAAGTTTCGTGATATTTGTACATATTAAAAGCAAGAAGTAAGAGGCGTGAAACAAGAGGCAAGAGGCAAGAAAAGGACAGGGAACGCGAATCGCAAAGAATAAATGGCGAATAGTGAATGTTTGGGAATTCTTTTACACTTCGAGTTTTTGCCTTTATCTTACTTCTTGCTTCTTGCCTCTTGCTTCTTTACCCGCCACTGTCTTTTACACTCGCCACTTCTTTTAAATACCCCTCAAAAAGCCCTTCAAGTTTTTTTATCTGTTGATTGTCTATGGACATCGTCGCCGCCAGCGCGAAACAATCGAGTATCACCAGAGCGTTGGCGCCGGCGTCCTTTTCAAGAACCGACATTATTCTTTTGCTGAAACTCTTGTTGACGGCTCGGATGGCGGCATAAATACCGGAGAGATTTTTAATCTCCCAGTCGGGCAGTCCGCCATGCCGCGCGACGAAATACTGCGAAAGAAGATACATCGAGACCACGCGGTAGATCGTCTCAGCGGCCTTCGCGAACGGCATATGAAGCACAGTCATCGGTTTTAATTTTTCGAGGACGGGGCAGCCCGATGTCGCCATCAGTAACCCTAAAAGCGAGCCGACGGCTTCCTGAAGTTTTGTTTTTTTGAAATAGCCGCGGGTATCGCCGGTGATTTTTACGGTGACTTCCTCGTATGAAATTCTGTCTTTGAAAAAATCCAGAATTTCCGCAGACGCCATAGCCGCGGGGCAACGCGGATGCTTTTTTTCATCAAGCGGGCAGACGTCGCATTTGTGAAAATCGAGCGCCGTCCAGTCGGGAAGGTTGCCGTCGGCGCTCGAGGCGCCGTCCGACGGGGCGCGCTGCGCCAGAGAAAGCGTTGTGGCGTCGAGTTCGACGGTAAACGCCCGCTTTGTGCCGTCGGGAAAATCGAATTCGTAGTTGTATTTTACCGTTTTTTCCATTTGCGAGTGAAACTTTCAGAAACGCATACCTTCGCCATTTTACCATATTTCGGGCGGTTTTCTTGTCTGTTCCCCTCGAAACTACAATCTTTCTTTTCTCGTGTTTTCAAAAGCCCTTCAAACGTTTATTAGGCGCGAGGTTTTGGAAAATACGACAAAAGAAAGAAACCAAGAGAAGAAATGCTTTTTGAAAAATCTTCCCCTTTTTTATATACTCAAACCCTTACATTTAATATATTAAAACCACCGCGCAAAAAGGTCTTTTTTTATTTACACTGTTATCATAACGCCGACGACAAGGCAAAATTGGAGGATTTATGTCAAAGATGTATTACGACAAAGACGCAAACTTGGGCGAGTTGAAAGGCAAAACGCTCGCCGTCCTCGGATACGGCTCTCAGGGACACGCCCACGCGCTGTCTCTGAAAGATTCCGGAATCAGTGTCATCGTCGCCGAAGTCAAAGGCTCCGACAACTACAAAATCGCGCTTTCGCACGGATGGGTCGAGGGCAAAAACCTGCTTTCGGCCGCCGAAGCCGTTAAAAAAGCCGACTGGGTACAGATTCTCGTGCCGGATCAGACGCAAAAAAAAGTGTGGGACCAAGAGATAAAGCCCCACTTAAAAAAAGGCGCCGTCGTCGGATTCTCGCACGGGTTCAACATAAGATTTTCGCAGATAGTGCCTCCGAAGGACGCCGACGTCGTAATGATAGCGCCGAAAGGTCCCGGCCATCTCGTCCGTCGGATGTATGAGGAGAAAAAGGGCGTGCCTATGCTTGTGGCCGTCTGGCAGGACCACTCGAAGAAAGCCAAAAAACTCGCGCTGGCATACGCCAAGGCCATCGGCGGAACGCGGGCGGGCGTAATCGAAACGACTTTCGACGAAGAAACCGAAACCGACCTCTTCGGCGAGCAGGTCGTTCTCTGCGGCGGTCTCGTCGAACTTATCAAAAACGGTTTTGAAACGCTCGTCGAGGCGGGATACCAGCCCGAGGTCGCGTACTTCGAGTGTCTGCACGAAATGAAACTCATCATTGACCTGATATATGAAAAAGGCATCGGCTATATGAATTACTCTATATCCGACACCGCCGAATACGGCGAGTACGCCATAGGTCCACGCATAATAACTCCCGAGACGAAAAAAGAAATGAGGCGCGTCCTCGACGAGATAAAAAACGGGAAATTCGCCAGAGAGTGGCTCACCGAAAATCTCGTCAACCGCCCGGTTTTCACCGCATCGAGAAAATCTCTCGACGGGCATCCCATCGAGCAGGTCGGCAAAAAACTCCGCGCGATGATGCCTTGGCTCAAAAAATAGTTTTTTGTTTGTTGTCTTCATATCCCCTAATGTTAAGTAGCGGCGGGTCCGACGACTCTCCGATGGGAGTCCGTAGACTCCAACGGAGTCC
>JASEHK010000226.1 GCA_030018875.1 Endomicrobiia bacterium
AAGCCGTTGCCAAGATACTTGTGGCGGCACAAGGAGTGAGAACTCCGAGGTTCATGGAGGTCTCTTCTCTCGACGCGCTGGCCGGCTTCAACCTTAATTTTCCCGTTATCGTCAAGCCCTCCCGCGAGGGAACGTCGAAGGGCATCTCCATTGACTCGCGCGTGTCGGAGCCCGCCGACCTTAAAAAACTCGCCTCCGCGCTTCTTGAAAAATACTGTCAGCCGATTCTTGTCGAGGAATTCATATCCGGCAAGGAGTTCACCGTCGCCGTAATCGGCAATGAAATGCCCGAGGCGTTGCCGCCTGTTCAAGTTTCGATAAACGGCAAACTCGATCTCGGAGACGATTTTTACTTTCACGCCCGAGTCACCGACCCAAGTATAAAATATTTCTGTCCCGCCGAAGTTTCTCCGGAGATGAACGACAAACTCAAAAAACTCGCCGCGGACGCCTATAAAGCGCTTGGCTGCCGCGACCTCGGCCGCATAGACATAAGGACAGATCGCTCAGGCGAGCCGTTTTTCTTAGAGTGTAATCCGCTGCCGAATCTCGGCAGGATAGACGTGTTCCCGCTTATCGCCACAGCTCTCGGAACGACATACGAAAAAATAATTTTGAAGATTCTTGAGCGCGGCGCGGCCAGATACGGCCTTCTCGGATAGTCATTTGTCCCGACACCCCGTCGGGGTCGGCCGCCGCGCGCTCCGTCGGCGAAGCGCATAAAAAATGGCCGAAATTAGTTCCAGAGTTCTCGCGCTTGCTTTTTCGTCGGTCTTCCTGATAAGCCCTTTCCTTGCAGACATTAAAATCACCCGTCCGAAATTGATGTTTATGGAGTTCGCTCTCGCGGCGGTTTTTTGCGCGCGAATTGTAACGCAAATTGCTACGGGGCGTCTCGAAATCCCCCGGACCCGCGCCTCGCTTCCGGTGGCCGCGTATTGTATCGCCGCGATATTTTTTTACTTTTTTTCACCCAATAGGGCGCTTTCTTTCCCCGAACTTAAGAGAATACTATTCTTCGGCGCGGCCTTTTGGCTCGCATCCGACCTTATCAGTCGCGGCTCCGTCGCGTCTGACGGAAAAAATCGCGTCGCGTTCTTGTGGTGCTTTGCCGTCGGCGCTTTGTGGGCGGCGGCTTACGGCGTCCTCCAGCGCTACGGCGGAGTATGGATGCTCTCTGTTCCCAAAATGACCAGAGTATTCTCGACTTTCGGCAACCCGATTTTTTTCGGCGTGTATCTGACGATGTCCCTGCCGGTGCTTGTCGCCGTCGCGGCGACGGCGAGGTTTCCGTCGTCACTGCGGGCGATTTCCGCCGTGGCCGCCGCTTTGTCGCTCGCCGCGCTTTACTTCACCGGCACTCGCGCTTCGTGGCTCGCAATCGCCGTCGCAGGCGCACTCTACGCGGCGCTCTCCGATTCAAGCGCCCGTCGGAAAATGGAGATTTTAGCGACAGCCGCCGCCGTTGCGGCGGTATTCCTTTACGCCACGCGCGATGTCTGGGCCAGACAGCAAGCCCACGCTCTGATATGGCGCGACACTTTGAGAATGTGGGCCCGACAGCCCGTTTTCGGCGTGGGGCAGGGGCTTTTTCACGTGAGATTTCCGGACTACGCCTCGGCCGAACTTTTGGCCATCTGGCCTCAGTCGCAGGCCATCATCAACGACGCGCACAACGAGTTTCTTCAGACCCTCGCCGAGACGGGCATCGCGGGATTTTCGTTTCTGGCGTGGCTCTTGACGGCCTTCTTCGCCGCGGCGTTGGCCGAAATTCGCTCAAGGCGAAAGGATGACGGGGTGTTGGCCCTCGGGATTTTCGTCGCCGTATCCGCCGCGCTCGTTCAAAACTTCTTCTCGGTGGATATGCGCTTCGCCGTATCGGGAATTTATCTTTTCGCGCTTATGGGCGTCGCGCTTTCTCCGACGGAAAAACTCTCTTTGGAGATAAGGCCGACCGCCGTCCGCGCCGTTCTTGTCGCCCTTGTCGCCGCCTTCGCTTATTTTACCGGAGTCAAAATCGCCGACCCGTATCTCGCGGCGCGCCGCGAAGCCGCAAAGCCGGATTTCTTCGACGAGAGAGTCCTTGGCGCGGCCGCTACCATATCGGAGCTCGAGACACTCGTCGAGCGTCATCCCGACAATGCGTCCGTCAGGGAAAAGCTCGGCTGGGTCTACGCCAAGGAAAAAAACTTCGCCGCCGCCGTCGAGAATTACAAAAAAGCCATCGAGATTGCGCCCGAGCGCCCGGGACCGTACAACAATATCGGAAACATATATTTTCTTACGAATCGCCTCGACGACGCGGTAAAGTATTACGAAAAATCCATAGAGGTCGAGCCCGACCAGATAGATTCAAGGATAAATCTCGCGCTCGCCCATTATTATCGCGGGCGGCTGGGACCTGCGGCCGCGCAACTGGCGGAAGTCCTCAAGAGAGAGCCTTCCAACTCCAAGGCCGCTATCCT
>JASEHK010000227.1 GCA_030018875.1 Endomicrobiia bacterium
AGTAAAAGGGTGAAAGAGTTGTTTTTGTCACCTTGTTACTTTATCACCTTGTCACTTTATCACCTTTTTTACTTTATCACTTTATCACTTCGATATTTATCTTATACAAAAATTTGACATCGTTCAAAAATTTGACACCGTCATTCAGAAATTTGATAACGGCATTCAAAAATTTGACACCTTGCTCAAAAAAGAAATATACTTCGCGTCGGCGGCGGGCGGTACCGTCCCATCATATCAAAACAACTCCGGAGACGAAATTATGGATATGGTCGAGATACTGAAAAAAGCGGTCGAGCTCGGCGCGTCGGACATACATATCGTAATCGGGAAACCTCCGATGGTAAGGGAGCGAGGTCGCGTCAAGCCCCTTGAAGGTTTTCCCGCGATAACGGCCGACGAGTCCAAGCGCCTGATATATTCGATTCTCTACGACGCGCAACGCGCCCAGATAGAGGAAAAATGGGAGTTGGACTGTTCGTTCTCGATTCCGGGCGTGAGCCGTTTTCGCGTGAATGCTTTCTATCAGAAAAACGGAATGGAGGCAGTGCTGAGGGTTATTTCGTCGAAGATTCCTACTCCCGAGGACCTCGGACTTCAGCCGTCAATACTTCAATTCGCCGAGATACCGCGCGGGCTTGTCCTTGTCACCGGTCCGACGGGCTCGGGCAAGTCCACGACGCTGGCCTGTCTCATCAATCTCATAAATCAGAAACGTCACGAGCACATACTCACCATCGAAGACCCCATAGAGTTCGTTTACGAAGGGCTCAATTGCATCGTGCGCCAGAGAGAGGTCGGACAGCAGACCAAGTCCTTTACCAACGCTCTGAAATACGCGCTCAGGCAGGACCCCGACGTGGTTCTCATCGGCGAGATGAGAGACCTCGAAACCATCGGCGCCGCGCTGACGATTTCGGAGACCGGCCATCTTGCTTTCGGAACGCTCCATACGACGGACGCGGCGCAGACCGTAGACAGAATAATAGACGTCTTTCCGCCGCATCAGCAGCAGCAGGTGCGGGTGCAGTTGTCGGTCACGCTTAAAGGTGTCGTCTCGCAGGTGCTTCTGCCCCGCGCGTCGGGAGTCGGCCGCGTGGCGGCCAGAGAGATAATGAACGTGACGCCCGCCATAGCAAATCTCATAAGAGAGGGAAAGACGCATCAGATTTATTCCGCGATAGAAACCGGCGCCAAACACGGTATGATTTCGCTGGACAGGGCGCTTCTGAATCTGGTGCGCGCGGGCGAAGTTACCGTCGAAGACGCCGTGTCCAAGGCGCATAATCCCGATTTTATCCGTTCCGGCGGCGCGAATTTTTAACGAGGAGAATTTATGAATAAACGCGAGCTTCTCAAAGATACGAATATTTTCGCGGCATTGCCGCAGAATGTTCTCGATATAGTGGCCGGCGAAATGGAAAAAGTGGATGCCGCGCCGGGCGATATTATTTTCGACGAAGGCGCCGTCGCCGACAGTTTTTACGTCGTAGAAAAAGGCGAAATAGTCATATCCAAAAATCTCAAAGCCGGACGGCAAAAGGTTCTCGCCGTGATTAATGACGGAGCCGTTTTCGGCGAGATGGCTTTTTTCTCGGATTCGCCGCGCATAGCCGCCGCGCGCGCTCGCGTCGCCTCGATTCTCTGGAAACTTCCGCGCGACAAGTTCGCCGACGTCGTCGGAAAACATCCGCGCGAGGGCTTGAAGATATTTTCCGGATTGCTTCAGGTGGCGATGGATCGTCTGGAGCAGACAAGCCGCGAACTCGCCACGATTTACGAAACCAGCCGCGTAATCTCGTCGGGAAAATCCCTCGGCGCAATTTCGACGGCCGTGGCCGAGGAGTTGTTGGTGTCTGTCCCGTCGGCCGATAAATCCGCGGTATATATTTATAACGAGTTCAACGAAGAGTTCGAAAGTCCCGGGCTGCCGGAGATACCGGCATCTTTAACTTTTATCGCAAAACTCGCCGCGTCTCCGTCGGGGTTGGCAATGCTCTCGTCCGAAGCCGGAGCAAATCTGCCCGATTTTCTCGCGTCATCGAGCGCATTCGCCGTCGCCCCGATTTTCAAGCCCAACGCCGACGCGGCATCTTCGCGCCCGTCGGGCTTCATAGCGCTCTGGACCAATGCCGAACGCGCGGCTTTTAGCAACGCCAACCTCTTGCTTTTATCTTCGGTATCCGGTCAATTCGCCGAAGCCCTCGAAAACCTCCGTCACCGCGAGGAGGAACTCAACCGCGCTCGCCTCGACCGTTCGAAACAGAGATACTAAAATTTTTGCCGCCGCCATTCCCTTTTGTCATCTTTCCCGAGATAATTTGTTTTGTATCGTTCTGACTGGGACACAAACAAAAAAAACCGCGCCGTAACAACGTTACAGCAAAAGACGTGAAGCGTAAATCGTAAATCGTGAAGCGTGAAAGGTGAAGGGTGAAAGGTTAAAAGAAAACTACTC
>JASEHK010000228.1 GCA_030018875.1 Endomicrobiia bacterium
CCCTGATTCCTGCCTACTACTCCCTGCCTACCGATTTATCAAGGAGATGTTATGAAGAACGAAGTGAAAGTCATGCTGGACGAGAAAACAAGACGTACGCTTGTCGTGGAACACGGCCAGCTTGCCAAACAGGCCGACGGCGCGTGCGTCGCCAAAATCGGCGAGACGATAGTGCTGGCCACGGTGGTTTACAATCCGACCGACAAGGAAAACGCTTCCTTTCTGCCGCTGACGGTGGATTATAGAGAGAGAACCTACGCCGCGGGCAAGATACCGGGCGGATTTTTCAAACGAGAAGGCCGTCCGTCGGAAAGAGAGATACTAACCTCTCGCCTGATAGATAGAAGCATTCGTCCGCTCTTCCCCGAAAACTGGCACAAGGAAACCAACGTCAACGTAATAGTAATGTCCCACGACGGCGCGAACGACCCGAACATTCTGGCCGTCGCGGCTGCCGGGTGCGCGCTGAGGTTGTCCACGATTCCGATGAGCGACGACTTGGCGTCGGTGCGCGTCGGTAAAATAGACGGCGAGTTCGTCGTCAACCCCACTCTCGAAGAACAGACACTAAGCGCTATAGATATAGTCGTCAGCGGAACGCAAGACGGCGTCGTTATGGTCGAGGCGGGCGCCCGCGAGGTCGGCGAAGACGAGATCCTTGCCGCCATCGCCTTCGCCCGCGGCGTAATCAAAAAGATACTCAAAGAAACCGCCGCCGCGATACCCGCCGGAAAAAAGATAGACCTCCCGAAAGCCGACGAGACCACAGAGACCGTCCGCTCGTCGGTGGCGTCGCTTTTGTCCGCATCCGACATAAAATCCATAGTTCTTATCAAAGAGAAAAAAGAGCGCGACACGAAATGGTGGGACAAGAAAAAAGAGATCACCGAAAAAGTCGCCGCCGAAATACCCGAATCCGCGAAAAAGACGGCGTCGGTTCTTGAAGACATGTTTTACGCCGCCGTTCGCGAACTCATAATCAAAGAAAATATCCGCGCCGACGGCAGAAAACCCGACGAGGTGCGCCCGATAGAGTGTTATCCGCACTATTTCGAGCGGCAGCACGGTTCCGCCCTTTTTCAGCGCGGGCAGACGCAGGCGTTTGCCGCCGTTACGCTCGGCACCCCTCGCGACAAACAGATAATGGACGTGCTTGAGGGCGAGTATAAGGAACGTTTCCTGTTCCACTACAACTTCCCTGGTTTCGCTACCGGCGAGGCCAAGCCCGAGCGCGGAGTTTCGCGCAGAGAGCAGGGCCACGGGGCGCTCGCCAAAAGAGCGCTGTATCCCGTTGTGCCGACGGACGAAGAGTTCCCTTACACGATAAGAATCGTCTCCGATATACTTGAGTCCAACGGCTCGTCCTCGATGGCCTCCGTTTGCGGCGGTTCGCTGGCGTTGTTCGACGCCGGCGTTCCGATTAAACGCGCCGTCGCGGGCGTCGCTATGGGTCTCGTCAAAGAAGATTCCAAGTATGTCATCCTCACCGACATAATGGGTATGGAAGACCACATCGGCGATATGGATTTCAAGGTCGCCGGGACCCGACAGGGAATCACCGCGCTTCAGATGGACCTCAAAATCACCAACATAGACGCCTCGACGATGAAGGACGCTCTGGAGCGCGCCCAAAAAGCGCGTTTCTTCATTTTGGATTTGATGGACAAAGCGATTTCCTCTCCGCGACCCGAACTCTCGGAATACGCTCCCAAAATGGAGATAGTTCAGATAAGCCCCTCGAAGATAGGCGCTCTCATCGGCCCCGGCGGCAAGAACATCAAAAAAATTCAGGAAGAGACGAAGGCCAATATCAGCGTCGAGGACGACGGCAAGGTTTACATATCCGCCATAGATTCTGCGGCTCTTGAACTTGCAAGGCAGATGGTGGAGTTTTATACCGCCGACGCCGAAATGGGCAAGACCTACAAAGGCAAGGTGACGAGGACGCTCAAAATAGGCGCTTTCGTCGAGATAATGCCCGGAAAGGAAGGCCTTGTGCATGTGTCGCAACTCAGCCGCGACCGCATGGCCCGCGTTACCGACTACGTGCAGGAAGGCGACGAACTTATCGTAACGGTTTCCGAGCTCGACGAGAAAGGCCGTATTAACCTCTCTCTTCAGGGCAACAACAACAAACTACGCAAATAATTAGGGATTAAGCAAAGATTTAAGATTAAGAATTGAGAATTGCGGAAACTACACCGAGAATCCCGGAAAACAACGGATGAAGAACGGCAACGTTCCAAAAGAAAGCGCGGCGGCCCCGCTGTCATCCTCGGCGGTAAAAAAAGAAAACGGCCCAACGGCTCCTACTTCGTCGTCGGCGCTCGCGCGCAAAGTCAAGGAGATATATGAGACGATGCGCGAGGATGGGCTGCTGGAGATTGAACTAAAAGAAGATAATGTCAATGTGTATATAAGACGCGCCGGCGCCTTGT
>JASEHK010000229.1 GCA_030018875.1 Endomicrobiia bacterium
CGGGTTCGTCCGACGGAACGCCTATGCCGCCGGCGTATATTATCGCCGAGAAAAGAAACACGGCGAACACCAGGTTCATCAAGGCGCCCGAAACCGTCACGAATATCCTCTTATACCAGGGCTGATAAAAGAAATCTCCGGGCGAAGATTTGTCGCGCGAGATTTCGTCGCCGGCGAGCTTCACCATTCCTCCAACGGGAAATGCCGCCAGTCCGTAGCGGGTGCCTTCCAGGGTAAAGCCGAATATCTCGGGGCCGAGGCCGAGAAAAAACTTCTCGACTTTGACGCCGCTTCTCTTTGCGGCCAGAAAATGACCGAGCTCGTGCACGAATATCACGACACTCAAGGCCGCGGCTATGCACAACGCTTTAATCGCCCAAACTATCATCGGATGCATTTATATGTCCTTTCCCTGGCGGCTTTGTCGGCTTCGAGTATATCGTCGAGCGAAGGATTGCGAACGTTCGAGAAAGCCGCCATTGTTTTTTCTACTATTCTTGGTATTGAGACGAAAGATATTTTTTCGGACAGATACGCCCCGACGGCTATTTCATTGGCCGCGTTCATAACGGCCGGCATAATTCCGCCGGCGAGACCGGCCGAAACGGCAAGACCGAAACACGGAAAATCGCGGAAATCGGGTTTCTTGAAATCAAGACCGCCTATACTTTCCAAAGAGAGCCGAGGCAAACCGCTGGAGAGCCGGACGGGATACGTCAGCGCATACTGTATGGCGTAGCGCATGTCCGTCAAAGAAAGCTGCGCCAGCAGGGAGCCGTCAACGAACTCGACAAGCGAATGAACGATGGACTGCGGGTGTATCACCGTCGAAATTTTATCGTAAGACAATCCGAAAAGATGGTGAGCCTCTATGACTTCAAGGCCCTTGTTCATCAGCGTGGCGGAATCCACGGTTATTTTCTTGCCCATCTTCCATGTCGGATGACGCAAAACATCCTCGACGGAAACCTTCGACGGTTTCCTGCCGTAAAGCGAGCCTCCCGACGCGGTGATTATTATCTTTGAAACGTCTTGTATCCGCCTGCCTTCGAGACACTGGAATATGGCCGAGTGCTCGGAATCCACCGGAATTACTTTGGGCTTTGGGCCGACGCAGAGGCCTTCCGACGTCTTTATTTTCTTTCTTATGTAATCGCCGGCGATGACTACGGATTCCTTGTTGGCGAGAGCCACGGTCTTGCCGCTTTCGATGGCCGCCGCCAAGGGATAAACTCCGACGGCGCCGACGACAGCGTTGAACACGATGTCAATTCCGCGCGACGAGGCGAGGACTTTGAGACCTTCGTCGCCGAAAAAAATCTCCACGCCCAGCGCCTTGGCGCGCGCCAAGGGCGGCGAACTTGATAGGTCGGCAATCGCCACGAGGCTCGGACGAAACTCTTTTATCTGCTTTTCCAGGACATCGGAATATCTGCCGGCCGCAAGAGCCGTTATACGGAACTCCGACGGGCGGGAACGCGCCACGCGAAGGACATTGCGGCCTATGGAACCGGTTGAGCCCAGAAGCGATATATTTTTCATGGAACGACTTGCCACCGACGGGCGGGCGGGTTTATTTGAACATTATAAGGTAATAGTAAATCAGGGGAGCGGTGAAGATAAACGAATCGAACCTGTCGAGCATTCCGCCGTGCCCCGGCAAAAGTGTGTCGGAGTCCTTTATGTCGGCGTCGCGCTTTATCAGGGATTCCGAAAGGTCGGAAAACTGAGCGGCCATGGCGATGAGCAATCCTATCGCGGAGAGTTCGGGGACGCTGACGTACGCGCCCATAAGAAGTTTGCCTATGACCGGCGTGAAGACGACCGAGGAGACAACCGCGGCGGCCAGGCCTTCCACGGATTTTTTGGGGCTGACCGTCCGAGCCAGCGTGTTTTTTCCGAACCTGACTCCGAAGAAATAAGCGGCGGTGTCTAAAATCCAGATGACGAGAAACAGCAGCAAAACCCACTCCCTGCCGTAGGGATTCACGTCGCGCATCTTTCCGAGATGTCCGAATGCCCACGGTATCAGGAAGACGCCATAAAGAGTAACGCCCATCCTTGAGACGGCGCCCGAGACATCGCCGCGGATAATCTCCGAGGCGTTCAGGGCGACGAGGACGGCGGTAAAGGTTATCGCGACAAGTTGGTGGTCGGCCTTCTGGCTGAAGGCCGTCGAGGAGGCGAATATCGCGGCGAAGACGGCATATCCGCCGACCATGCCTATCCATGCGCGCGGAGCGTACCCGGCTTTCCGGGCGATAAGAAAAAATTCTTTGAGCGAAAAAAGGACTATGCCGCTGACGAGGATAAAGTAAGGTATCCCGCCCCACACTAACGAGAGTATGACAAGAGGTATTCCGACGATGGCCGTAAGAATTCTGGGCAGTATCATTGGCATTTTCCTTGCGATGGCAAATGTTTCAGACG
>JASEHK010000022.1:0-2769 GCA_030018875.1 Endomicrobiia bacterium
TTATTAATGTTTATTCCTTCCGTAAAATATAAAACTCTGTAAAGCATGGCGTTGCGCGGCTGAAAATACACATTCGCGAAATTCCAAAGACATTCGCCGTCGGGGGTTTTTACGCTTTTGCGGATATTGACGATTTCTTTATCGTATATTGTCAAATGAGCGATGTTATTTTTTTCTATCGCGTCATGCGACAATATGCCGTTCTTTAAGATGGACGGGATATTGGCGATATGCGTTATGTAGTAGAATCCCTGTTTAAATTTCAAATGTCCCATGTTTTATGCGCCGCGCGCGATATTTCAATGTCCCGGCGTGGTCGCGTTGGCGTGGGCGATGGAGCGGAAGCCCTCGCGGACGGCTACGCGGTTGATGGCGTTTGTATAATCTTCGTCGAAAGTTTCGCCGGCGTAGGTGCGCGGCGCAATGTGTTCCATATAAAACGCCGAGAGTTCCCGTCGGGCGTACGGGTCGTTGTGCTCGACGACCTTTATTCTTATCTCGAAAAATATTTTGGCATCCCCGCGCGCGGTTTTTTCCGATTCGCTCGCCCCGTCGCTCTTGATGGTTTTGGCGCTTTTGAGCGTTCCGCCGGCGACTTCGGGGGTTATCCTGAATATCGCCGCCGGATTTTTGTTTGGGTCGAGACGCACATAGTTTTCCCTGTCGCGCCAGACATACTTGCGGCCAGATATAAGATCCTCGGCGATATAGTCCTCGCCGGTCGGTATTGAGAAATCTTCCAGTGGCACACTAACGCGCGCATCCTGCGACTCTCTGGGATTAAGGTTGACGGCGGCAAGAATTCTATTTTTTCCGTCGGGAGACACTTTATAATATGCTATGACGTGGTCATTCGTCGAGTTGGCGAACCGCAGGTTTGAGTATTCTTGGAGCGCCGGATTCGAGCGTCGGATTTTATTTAAGCGCGCGATGTAATCCTTGATGTTTCCCGGCGCGTCCCAGTCGCGGATTTTGTATTCATACTTTTCGGAATGCCAGTATTCTTCCTTGCCGTGCACGGCCTCGTTTTCGCAGAGTTCGTAGCCGTTGTACATCCCGTAGCACGACGAGAGCGTCGCTGCCAGCGCGATTCTCGACATAAACGCCGGCCTGCCGCCTTCTTTGAGTATCGTCGGCAGAATGTCCGGAGTATTGACGAAAAGATTCATACGCAAAAAATCTTTGAGGTGACTTTGTGTCAGTTTCAGAAAATATTCTATGAGTTCGTTCTTGCCGTTGCGCCAGGTGAAGTAGCCGTAACTCTGCGAAAAACCGACGGCGGCCAGTTCTTCGAGTTTTTCGTAATTAGTGAACGCCTCCGACAGAAATACCGCTTCCGGCTCTTTTTTCTTGACCTCGGCGATGGCCCATTGCCAGAACTCAGTGGGCTTTGTGTGGGGATTGTCTATGCGGAAAATTTTTACGCCCTGCTCGACCCAAAACTCGAAGATGCTTTTCATTTCGTTCCACATCTCGTCCTGTCCTTCGACGGGATAAAAGTTCAGCGGGTAGACGTCCTCGTATTTTTTGGGAGGGTTTTCGGCGCATTTTATCGTGCCGTCGGCCTCATGGTGAAACCATTCGGGATGCTCTTTGACGTAAGGGTGGTCGGGCGAACACTGTAGCCCGATGTCAAGCGCGACGGCGAGGCCTTTTCGCTCCGCCGCTTCGACGAGCGCGCGAAAATCCGCGAGCGTTCCCAAATCCGGATGGACGGCCTTGTGGCCTCCGGCTTCGTTTCCTATCGCCCAGCAACTTCCCGGGTCGCCGGGGCCTGCGGCAAGCGAATTGTTCGGGCCTTTTTTTTTCGTGAAACCTATCGGATGTATCGGCGCCATATAGAGAACATCGAAGCCGAGGTCTTTTATGTAGTCAAGCCGCTTGACTACGTCGCGGAAGGTTCCCGATTTTCCGGGCGTCGCGCCTTGCGAGCGCGGAAAAATTTCGTACCACGCCGAAAATCTCGCGCGGGGTTGTTCCACCATTACGGATAGTTTTTGGGGATAATTTTCGACGCTTTTGCCGCCGCGTTTTTTTGCCGCGCCCGGTTTTTTGAGCGGCGCGCCGTCTGTGCCCGGCTCATCATCCGACGCCCTCGCCTCGACGGTGTAGTCGTAATATCCGGTTTTCTCGAATGTCGCCGCCGCATGCCACCGGCCGTCCGACCGGCGGTTCATCGGAATTTTTTTCCAGATGGTTGCGCCGGCGGGTTTTTTTTTAAGAAATACTTCGCCCGGCGTCCCTTCGACGACCGCGCTCACATCCATGAAAGAATCGGTTTCCGTTTTTACAGGCGCATCGCCGCCTGCAATTTCGGGATGGACCGCGATAATCATCCGTTTTTTTTCGGCCATGGTTTCGCTCCGTTTATTTTTGATGGAGGGTTGCGTCCGACAGCGGATTTAGTCCGCTCCTCTTCAAAATTTCGCCGCCTCTTCGGGCGTCAGGCAGTTTATAAATCAATCGTTTACGATTTTATACCTGTCAAATTTGCCGCTTTTGTCAAACCATATAAGCAACCATTCGGAATCAATATTGAACATGCTTGTTCTTTCCGGGCCTAAAAAATATATCATATCTTTACCAGTATCGCTAAAATAAGTTGTTGCCGAAGGCTGGCCGAGGAGTTCGGCGATTTTTTTTTTATTTTTCCCCGGCAGTATGTTGCGAACGATATCCTTCAACATCATTTCTCTGCGGCTTATGCCGTTGATTGTTTCGAGAGATGTTTTTTCTTTCCATGCGTCGGAGTCGAATTTAAGCAGATTG